>JAGRAT010000004.1 GCA_020434495.1 Bdellovibrionales bacterium
GATTGCTTTGGCCGGATGAAAGCTCAGATGCAGGAGGTTATAACCCTCTGTGGATTTCAAGAAGAGAGCTACGAGGACGCAGCGCGAGTACTTGCTATTCCTGTTGGAACAGTACGGTCTCGTCTTAATCGAGCGCGTCTCACACTAAAAGAGTGCATGCAGCGACGGGAGGGCGCGGTATGAGTGATGTGAAAAGGTACAAGAAAGATTTTCTGAACTATCTGGAAGGAACCTTGTCTGATGAGGCAAGAGTAAAGTTTGAAGCAGCGCTTAGTAACGATGCTGCACTTCAAGCGGAGCTCGACGCATATCGTCGGATCGTTCTGATGGAACAGAAAGTTGCAAAAGAAGAATTTGAGCTTGATGAACGGTTCGTTTCTAAGGTCATGGCCGAAGTAGGTCGGCCAAGTTTTATAAGGAGAACCATCATGACATTCGTCAAAGCTCTAAAGGATTCAACCTTCGGGATGCTCATAGGAATTGGTGCACTCGCCCTGATATCTACGTTGATTGTTCTTTCCAGTGAGTACCCCTCTGCGGTTTGGATCGATCAGCTACTGGGGAGTCTGTTTGATTTTCTTGAGAGTGGATTTGGTGCTGCCTTCGTGCTTGGCCTCTTGGCCGCTGCAATACTCTTTTCGGTAAAGGGAAGATTTCGAACCGCGGGGACTTTTGTTTCCTGTGGTTTGGCATGTTTTCTCCTTCGTAACACTACCGGGACATATTTTAATGATTCAAGTATCGCTGTTCAGACAGGTCCTCATGAGCTTGTTGGAGAATATGGAGCGGGGAGGTCTACCAGTAGTCAGCGGCAAGATTTGGAGTCTGATTCACTGACGGCGCCGTATAGCGACCTCCGAAATGACAAAAAGCAGAATTCTGTAAAAGTCCGAGCGCTTGAACCAGTAGCTGTTGTTCCAGCTTCAAAAGAGGAGCTGAGTAATCAAGCAACCATCGGCGGATCACTACAAAAGCTAGAGGGCCAAAAGCCAAAAGCATTGGGCGAGCGGTTTGCAAGCGAGGTTGCTCCTCAGGCTCCTCCTATGAGAAATCGAGCCGAAGACGCCGCGAGGGTGAGAAAAAGTATGGGCCTAGCGGATGGATATGCTGCTCCCGGTACCCAGAACGAAACTTCTTATGGTTACGTCATTCCTCGACCGATCCCCGTACCTCCGCCAGCCGTAAGTGGAGAACGCTACTACGAGGTAAGTGAAAATGCTCCAGTGCTTACTGCAACCGAGCCGATGTCGACCTTTAGTATCGATGTTGATACCGGAAGTTACACCAATGCACGGCGTTACCTGCAAAGTGGACAGTTTCCTCCAACCGAATCAGTTCGTATCGAAGAGTTTATCAACTACTTCCAGTACGACTATCCAACGCAGAGCAAACAACCTTTTGCTGCAAACTTTGAGGTAGCCCCGTCTCTTGATGGAGATGGAACATACCTGTTGAAGATTGGGATTAAGGCAAAGGAGAGCGGTTTTGATGGCTCTGAAAAGCCTTGGAACCTCGTGTTTCTCATCGATGTCTCTGGCTCAATGGCGAGCTCTGACAAGCTTCCCCTTGTGCAACGTTCGCTTGAGCTCTTGGTCCAGAAGATGCGTGCAGGTGACAAGGTGAGCATCGTCACTTACGCAGGGAATGCAGGATTGCTTCTTCCACCAACGGGCATTGAGGAGCGGAGCCTCATTCTCTCTGCTATCCGAAGTATCGGTGCGGGTGGGAGCACCCACGGTTCTGATGGCATCATGCAAGCCTATGAGCAGGCAAGAGCTGCGTTCGTTGAGGGCGGAGTGAACCGAGTCATCCTTGCCACTGATGGTGACTTTAATGTTGGAGTAACGAACCGAGATGCTTTGGTAAAGCTTATCGAAGAGCAGCGTCGGAGTGGCATTACCCTAACGACTCTTGGCTTTGGAACAGGGAATTACAACGAAGCCACGATGGAGCAGTTAGCCAACAAGGGAAATGGAAACTATTTCTATATTGATGGTTACCGAGAGGCGAGAAAGGTGTTTGAGACCGATCTCTACGGCACCATCGAGGTTGTAGCAAAGGATGTAAAGCTTCAGATCGAGTTTAATCCGGAGCATGTTGCGCAGTATCGTCTTGTCGGATACGAAAACAGAAAGCTGAAGAATGAAGACTTCGCAAACGACCGAATCGATGCTGGCGAGATCGGAGCCGGGCATACGGTGACAGCCATGTACGAATTGGTGCTCACGGGTAGCGAGGCCGCCAAACGCATCAACCCAACGTATCGGTACAAGAAAGTGGAAGAAACGAAGCCGGCTGTAACCGAATCTAACTTTTCAGGTGAGCTCGCCTTCCTGAAGATTCGCTACAAGCAGCCTGAAGGAGAGCGCTCAAGCCTGCTGACCTTCCCCTTGAAGCGTGGTGAGGTAAAGTCTGACCTCAAGGAGGCAAGCGCTGACTTCCGATTTGCAGCAGCGGTTTCGGCATTTGCTCATAAGCTCAGAGCAAGTCAATATGCTCCCACCCTGTCGTTCTCTCAGATCGTCGATATCGCAAGTAGCGCTCGAGGAGAGGACACGAAGGGTTACCGACAAGAGTTTATTGAGCTAGTTCGAAATGCCGCAGCAGCAAGAGGGGGAAACGAGTAAGGTAAATACGATCGTACGGGTAGTAGCAAGCCCGTACCCCTTTTTGCCGGAAGGGTATTGGTATAAGGGAGGAGCTCCTCGGGAGCTCTTCCGTCGTTTGCTCCATCCACTTTCTCCAAAGCTTGAAGTGCGAGATTTTGACCTCTTCCGAACTGAAGATGTGGGAGACGAGTACGATCACGCTCTCGCGCTTAGATATCTCGCCGATGATTATGAGTTCGGACACGGGGTTGAGGTCGTTGAAGATTTGCCAACGTACTTTGAAACTCGCGATCTTACGGTAAACGAAGTAGCCCTCCATAATACGAAGTTAAAATTCACCGAAAGAGCCGAAGAGGATCTCGATTCGCACTGTTTACGTCCAACTCGATATGTTTGTAACGCCGCAGGAGAGCCGTTAAGCCAAACGTTTTGTAAAGCGGCACGTTTTTATTCTGAGGGCCTGGTTGCTGGGGTCGAATGGGATCTCCTCTTTCTCACCTTGCCAAAATCGCTACGGTTATTTGATGCGGTTTTGAATCTTGATAGGTGCTACCTCTCTGGAATTGAAGTTGCAAAAAGGTTTGTCACTACATTGAAGGAGCATGATTTTTTTCTTGAGGCTCCTGAGGGGATAGATGGGCTTGTCTGGTTTGTAGAGGAGGCAGATAAACAGCTGCCAATGAGGGCACGAATTTTTAGGAATCTTCCGCGGGAAGTGCTAACGGCTATTGATCTTAAACAACGAGGCTAATTACGACTTCGCTTTCTGGAATTTCCCCCTCTATCTGCCCCTTTAGCGCTGCAAGCTTTGGGCGGAGCTCTTTTAAGGGGATGTCATCGCCTAGAGCGAGGTTGATCTGAATGAGACGCTTGGTGCCCACTCGTCTTGATTTTACGCCGTGAAACCCAGAATACGCACCTTCATATTGCACGAGGTATTTTAGAACCACCAACTGAAATGCTTCTTCGACGGATCGGTCGACCAGGTCGCCAACTGAGTCATTTGCGATAGTAAACGAGGCGTCAAGCAGAAAAAGGGCGATGCACGTTGAGCCGATGGAATCGAGATAGATGAAGAGCGAAAAATATGGAGCGAGATAACTGAGAGCCACTGACAGACTGACAACCAAGCTCGCTAGCATTTTGGAGTAAAAAAGTGCGCATTGAGATTCCGTTACTGGAGAAGGCGAGGTTTCAACAAGTTTATGAAATCTTCTCCACATGTAGCCGTTGCCGAGAACTGAAAGAAACGAAAGAGTCAGTCCAAAGGTCCCATTCCGGATGAGTTCCGGCTCAAGGGCGCGATCGATTGCTGAGTACGCACAGATAACAGCCGAGCAGAACATGGTAAGAGCAACGACGATACTCGAAAGCTGTTCAAGTTTGCCAAAGCCATAGTTGTATCGAGAGAGGTCTGAGCGTCGAGTTTTTTCTACAACGGCAAACGCGATGGCAATTGCTAAGAATTCAACAAAGCATTTTAAAAAGTCTGCTCTTAACGTAACCGAGTTCGATACCAGAGCAGCGTATCCGGTGAGGGCGAGAGTAACTCCCGTTACAGCAGTGGAGAAAAAGATGAGATAGTACTTCTCTGTACTCGCGGAATTTGCCACTGGCTGACTAACCTTTCAATTCGGTTTATCGAACTATAGTCGAGGATTATCGGCTGCTTGTATAGCGTAAGATTGCACTCATGCTTCGCCCGGGGATGTCTGTATACACCGAGGGTTTGGAGGATGACAGCCCAAGTTCGTTAGCGACATCGGTGCTGGATAGGACTTCACTTTCGTAGTTCTCTCCCTTTAGGAAGAGGAGTCTCGAGGACGGGGCGGTTTTCAGGAAAGGAAAAGCGAGTGGGATGAGCTCTGGTAGCGGAGCGAGGGCTCGCGCTGTAACGCAGGTAAATGTTTGGTGAAGCGAAGATTGTTCCTCAATGCGGCCATGAATGGCTGTAAGGTTTCGGAGACGGAGCTTGGAGGAAATGTAGCTCAAGAAATCGACTTTCCTTTCAGATGAGTCTATCGCTGTAAATGAAACGGAAGGGGAAGCAATTGCTAGTGGTACGACAGGAAACCCGCCACCTGAGCCGAGATCTAAGACGGAGTCCTCTGTTTCCAAGTAAGGTGCAAGAAGCAGGGAGTCTAGAACATGGGCTTTGAGATTCCCCAATTCAGAGCTACTGACGAGATTTACCTTTTTATTCGACCGAACTAGGAGCTCTGAAAATTGATCGAGCTGGACTGCATACTGGGTGTACAGCGTTACCGGATTTGTAGAAGTCGAGTCCATAAACCGTAAGCATAGGGAGATGCCGAACAGATCGCTAGTGCGAGTACACCGACCGCTAAAAGTTATCACCGCTTCGCGGCTATAACTTTCGAGAAGCGCTCTAAGAATTAAAGTAGTAGAGATTCTCGCCAATTTTGATGAGTTCTCGAACGAAGTCATCAACAACGGTAAGATCAATAATAGAAACGTTATTGTAGAGCATCGCTACTCGTATTCCGATGGAAAGAATCAAAAGCGGAATATAGACAAAGGTCACCATGAACCAGAATCCTCTAACAGGCAGCTGCCGTAAGGCCCGGTCTGGATTCGAATCGATGAGAACTGGCTCTTTATAGACACCCATGGTTTATACCTCCAACATCCAATCTGCCTCATTTTATGAGCGAATTTTGTGCCAAAGTGATTCTGATCAATTTGCCACCCGGGCACCATACGCTCAGATTTTCTTTGGGCGAGGATGCCTGCTATCTTAAGCTTTCGAAATTAGGAAGATTTTAGTGTTTTCGTGGCAAAAACTCAAAAAGCCTTTTTCGGTGCTGGCACCGATGGAGGACGTTACGGACACCGTTTTTAGACGGTTAGTTGCCTCGTGCGGAGCCCCGGATGTCTTTGTCAGTGAATTTACTAGCACAGACGGTATGTTCTCCCCGGGGTGGTCTAATGTCGTCCACCGCCTAAAATTTACCGAGGGGGAGAGCCCGCTCGTTGCCCAGATCTGGGGGAATAAGCCGGAGCTCTATCAAAAGGCTGCCAGTCGCATCCGCGAGCTCGGGTTTCACGGTATTGATATCAATATGGGGTGTCCTGTTGAAAAGATCATTAAGAGTGGTTGTTGTTCGGCGTTGATCGATAATCCATCGCTTGCTGCAGAGTTAGTACTAGCAGCCAAGGAGGGAGCCGGGGGACTTCCAGTTAGCGTGAAAACCCGTATCGGATTTACTACCCGTCATACCGAGCCGTGGATTGAGCATCTGCTCTCTCTTCAACCAGATGCCATTACCGTTCATGGTCGTACAGCAAAACAGTTGTCAAAGGGGACCGCGGACTGGGGAGAGATCGCAAAGTGCGTCCAGCTGCGAGACGAGGCTCGACTGGAGACGGTTATTATCGGAAACGGCGATGTAAAAAGCTTGGAAGAGGCCGACCTCCGAGTTGCTGAAAGTGGAGCTGACGGAGTGATGATTGGGCGGGGAATATTCGACAATCTGTTTCTCTTTCAACGAGGAGCTGCCCCACTATCGGAGCGATCCGTGAGTGAAAAGCTTGGTCTCTTATTGCGACATATCGACTTGTTTGAAGAAACTTGGAAAGGTGAGAAGCCTTACCGGGTGTTAAAGAAATACTTTAAAATTTACGCTTCCTCGTTTGATGGAGCCTCGCAACTTCGGATGCAATTGGTCGAAACAGAAAATGCTGAGGAAGCGCGAGCTTTAGTTGATAGATTCCTGCTGAATTCAAAGGCCCATGCCGAGCTGAACTTATTGTAGAGTCGAAAACTTCTCGGTGTAGTTTAAGGGATATTTCTGGGATCTCGCTGTTCTGAAATTCCCTCGGAGCTCCCAAACAATTTCTCCTTCCGGTGTTACCTCGAATGCTCGGCCGCTAAGATCGTCGGAGATAAAGGTGTTGCCGTTCGGTAGGCGCTGCACAGAGCCAGCCGAGTTTGAAAAGAAATTTGTGCCATCTTCATACTTCCAGACGAGCTTGCCGGTTGGTGGCTCTATCTCAAGAATTATAGATTCCCCTTTGTGGAGCTTTCGACCGTTATCAAAGACAAGGATGTTTCCGGCTCCCGGGAGGCCTGGTTCGATCATATAAGCATCGTGCCCACCACTTAACCCCCCACGGTAATCACCGCTAAAGCTCCAGACGACATCTTTTGATTTCTTGTCGATGATCTTCATCTCCCACCAGTTGCGGAGCACGGTAAGGATATTACCCGGCCGAAAACGGGTATCACCGGCATCAAACCAACGGTTATTCGGCAGGGGAGAAACCGTATTGATATGGGTCCAGTCGGCTGCGTTTTCACGTTCGCAGCCGGCGTTGCCGCAGCTATTTACATCAAGAACTTCTTCTGCGTTCCAACGCCAGGTAACAGCGCCTTCGCGATTAATTTCAACGAGAGAGTCGGTGCGAATGGTATCAAAACGGAGTCGTTTGGGATGGGTGATGAGCTGCATATACTGCGGAGCAAGGTTGCGTCGGACGGCAAAAATAGTATCGCCATTGCTGAGCCGTTGAACATCGTGATGGATACGCTCAGAAGATGGATACTCCCAAGCTACGTCACCATCCCAAGTGTATTCCCGTACTGTAAACTTGAGTTCCTTCCAGGGAGAGACTCTAGTCCCCCACTTTGAGCCGTGCAGAACGAGTAAGTTGCCATTTGGCAGCAGGCGCGCACGCTGCGCATCGACCGGCCACCGGTGGAGCACTTTTCCTTCCATCGAAAACAGGAGCACTTCGGCTTTGCCGACAACGGAATAAAGGGTAAGCCCCTTAAAAGCTTTCTCCCTATTGTAAACGGTCAAGTCGCTCAAGAACGGTTGATCAACATCAGTTACTTCTGTTTCTTCATCTTCAGAAGGAGGTGGCGTTTTTACTTTCTCTGTTGAAGCACTGTGATTTCCTTGAAACCAGAATGCAGCAACAAGGAGTGCTCCAAGGAAGGAGAATGGAATGATGTACTCGAGTGGATTCTTGGAACGAATGGTAGCCATAGCGTCGGTAGGTTCTCATGAACCTATCTGGAGGTAAATGCCGCTGCAGAGGGATGCACTACAAGGGGATCAAGATTTTGCGTAGGTACAATAGTCGCACTCAATTGAGGCGCGAATTATCAAGAAAACGGCTCGTCGGACCGTCTTTTACCCTCAGCACAGAGAAGTTTCAGGAGAAGCTGTACTATGAGTAATGACAATGAAAACAAGGAGTCCGGGCGGAAGCGGAGTTTAACATCACTTACTTTGGCGTGGCTCAGTGAGAAGCTCAGAAGGGCTGAAGAGATCAAAGAGAAGGTCCATAGCGGGGCTTATCAGGTGGATAGTGAAAAGCTGGCTGCCTCGATGGTAAATAAGGATCGCTAGTCTCTAACTGATTGATTTTTTGTAATTTTTCGGTCGCAGTCCAGGGAGTCGAAAAGGGCTCTCGACAGGGCTGCTTGACCTCATGATTTTCATTAGAGCTGCCGATAGATCCTATGGGAGTAGGCTTCACAGTTTCAGGTGAGCTTTTAGGCAGCATGAGTCTTATTGCAGACAAGTACGAAGTCGTTCGTAAACTCGGCGAAGGGGGTACCGGTCAGGTGTACCTCGTCAAGCACCGCGACTTGAATGTTCACTACGCCCTGAAGTTGTTGAACCATTCCTTTCTTCACGATGAACGGTTCATCGAACGGTTCAAGAAAGAAGCGTCGCTTCTCCTCCGATTCAGTCATCCCGGTATTACCCAGTTGCGAGACTTCGGTCGAACTGAGGAAGGGATGTACTATATGGCGATGGACTACTGTGATGGGGTTCCGCTGAAGTATCAGCTCGATTCTGAAAGTTTCTTTTCTTACGAAGACGCTCTTCAAATTGCGATTCAAATCTTAGATGTTCTTGAAGCTGCTCATACGCAAGGAATAGTGCACGGGGATATAAAGCCCGAGAATATCATGCTTGAGAAAATGGCAGAGGATGACATTCGAATTAAGGTCCTCGACTTTGGAACTGCGGTATTAAAGCAGCAGTTTGCAGAGGAAGAGGGGGCTGTTTTTGGAACTCCTTGCTACATGTCTCCTGAACAAGCTGCAGGAGAAGTAACCCTCGATCAGCGGTCTGATATTTATTCTCTCGGAGTTGTCCTCTATGAGCTACTTACCGGACATGTACCATTCGAGGGGGATACTGTTGTTCAAACATTACTCCTTCATCTTACCCAACCATTGCAGTCACTATCGAACTACTACGGGGTCCCAAGAGAGATAGAAGAAGTTGTTTTTAAGGCCCTTGAAAAGACCCCGCAGGCTCGTTACCGAACTGCTCGGAAGTTTCGAGAAGCATGTGAAAAAGTACTTCATGAATTGGCACCGGGAACGGCTCCCAAAGCGGCCTCTGTTGCAAAGGTGCAGAGTGCGACAGTTGAAGAAGAAGATACTGATGCTCCAGAGGAGAAGCGCACGAAGATCCTTTTTCTTGATGATGACGAGATGATTCTCAATATCATGCAACACGTCTTTGAGAAGGAGGGATACGAAGTGTTTACTGCCCTCGATTGCTCGTCAATTCACGATTACCTTTTTGAAGAGGGTATTGAACTTTTGGTAAGTGATGTGCAGATGCCAGGTCTTCCAGGCACCAAAGTCTGCCGTTTATTAAAGAAGTCGATGAAAGACTTAAAGATTATCCTATTCTCTAATATTCCTGAGCGTGATCTTGAGAAGCACTCAGAAGAGAACATGGCAGATGGTTGGATGAGTAAGCAACGAAAGCCGGAAGATTGGCTTTTAGAAATCCGCCGCGTCCTCGGGACATCCTAAGTAAGACTATACTTCCAAACCACATGTAGAGTTTGACTTTAAACACTGAGGACACAGGGCCGCTTCGCTACCACAGAGGATTGGTTCTTCGATAGTGGACGTTCATATTTGTGAGGAGGTCTTTCCCTCTACGTCCTCGGCAAGAATTTCTTTCTTAGTAGCAGAGATAGCTTGGTGGCTTGCCTGCGGATTGTTTCGGAAAAAACCTCCCCACAAATATTCGAAGTATCCCTGTGTTGTGATTCGCATCTGTGCGTAATTCGAAGCCGTTTTCAGGGAGTGTTTTTGGGAGACAGTCCGCAGCCAAGCCACTGAAAGTTGAGTCACAACCAGGAATCTGAGTTCTTGGCGAGGAGTCGGGAAAAACACTCCCTGAAAACGGCTGAACGCTATTCATCGGACGAATAGCAGTTCCTCTGTGGTAGCGAAGCGGCCCTGTGTCCTCTGTGTTTAGACTTAAAACATCTCTCAACCACCGCTTCTTTCAATTCATCCACAGTTACCGCTAAACTCAAAAATTATTCATAGATTTCCGAGATAAATTCCCTCAATCCACCCAGTACTTTTCTTCATCATGTTTGGTTTGGAAGCTCTGGTTGTGCTAGGCGGTAGCGAGGTTAGTGGTCCCGCATCAACGTATACAGTTACCGTTGGTGATATTGTTGAAATGGCTACTGAACCAGTAAGTGAGATGATATCTACTTGGACCTCCGTTTCGCTTCGCAATTCCTCAATCCAAATATCACCTCCAGAGATGATTGCACTATCGCTAGCAACAGTAAGTGTCTGAGTTACAGCAAAATACCCATTTGTGGCAAAGAGCGCATTTGCTCCAGTCAGCGAGAGAGTTTTTACCCCGACGTTGAAGCGACTTCTCCAAAGTTCTGCTACCTGAAGGTTGTTTATCTGGCACGTGGTAACCGCCTGGAGGGCATTGGAAGATGGATAAGTGGATTGAGGATGATTATCTGATTCTGACTGAAACTGTATAGAGCAGTGCTCCTGCAGAGAGAAGATGGTTTCGACTTGATAAATATCGTTACCACTTCTTGGAATCCTGTAGGCTACTCCTCCAGTCAGAGTTCTTCCAAGTCTTGTCACCGTTTCACGATGTATCGTCTCGCCATCGAATGGGATTAACAGCTTCTCTAACAAGCTTGATCGGAGTTGTTCGCCAAATTTTTGATGTTGAGCAAGTTGAAAGGTGGAACGGACCGTGGATGCAGTGCTATTCCCAAGGACCATGAGTAGAGTGAGAATAACGATAAGGCAGATTGAGAGATTTCCTCTTTCCCGTCGTGTCACCATTTCGCTGCCTTTCCTCTGTAAGCTTGCAAGAGCATTGCGTCAGGTGAACGTCGGCTCAGTACGTTTTGAACTTCGAAGTGGAACGGCGCGGCATCTTCTTCAAACAAGAGATCGAGGTTGAGAGTGTAGAGGCCAGCCGGAGAGGTTTCTCCAGCTATTGAGAGCAGGGGAGCTGCAGAGCGCATAGGTTGGTTCTCGACATCTCTATCCCCAATATGTTGTACGTAGCGGAGAGATCCTTCTTGGCTCACGTAGATTGTTGAGAGGGATACTATAGGCAGGATAAATGCAGGAGTGGTCACTTCCGTAATGTTTGGTTGATCAAACAGAACACTTTTTTTCGGAATTGATATGGTGGAATCGCGGCATGAACCGTGGGTACCGGAAGCTGTGGCGAGCTCCGCTTCAAAGAGAAGGTCAGCTGAGTAGACAAGCACATGTTCATCAGCAGCGACTGTGCCACAGATGACACCAAGCTTCGAGCGAAGGAGAGGATTGCTCCTTTTTAGTTGTATTGCCGTGATGGCGTCAGATGCAGGTATCGGGGCGAGGTCGTCGGTCCTTACACTCAGTGAGTGGAGAGTGCCATCACGAAATGTTATCAATCCATTTTTGTGGATTTGGGGGAGAAGTGGAAGTCTGTGCTCATCTAGCGAGTCAAGAATTTTCGATGAGAGATTCTTGACGATCATTGCCCCCTGCATCTGTTCGGAATAGCGAGTGTATGTCTTGGATTGATAAATCTCACCAGAAAGAAGTGTTACCATTGATGCAGTAACAATCAGGGCAATCGCCATTGCTATCAGTTTTTCAAGGAGCATCGGCACTCTTGACGGCAAATGACAAAAGATGACCCTGCCTTCTGCAGATTGTTAGGAGCTCATCGTATAGTTGCACTGTTGAGTTCTCGCAGGCAGGAAGAGCTTTCAGCGTTAGTTCCTGCTTTACCTCTTTGACCTGAATTGCGGTACTGTGAAGAACTTGGAGAGTTCCAACTAGTGCTATGAGAATAATGGTGCTCACGACTAAGCACTCAATGAGGAAGAATCCTTTCATGAGCACTCCGTTCGAATTCGACCTCTAAGGGAGATGATAACTTCACAGAATGCCTCGCCCTGTTGAAGGAGAACTCGAGCGGGAGAGTTGACCTGGGAGCTATAGAAAGAGAGTGGCTGAGCAGGCGCTACAAGAGATAGGTCCGACGGCAATGTGATGGTTCTTCTTACGTTCATATCTAATTCTTTTCGTAGGGTAAACTGCTTGTTCGAATAGAGGACCTGAACGGTCTCTCGTTCGCTTGATGCTAGCGCCTTCGCTTCCTCCAAAAAGGACGCGACTTCGTTGGCCTGTAGCTGAAGCTGAAACTGCGCGAGGGTCTCCTTTAGTTCGGGAATACTGAGCCAGACGAAAGTTACGGAAAGGCCGATACTCACGATGAATTCAAGAAGTGTTAGTCCACCGACATTCGTAGCCCATTGGAAAGACTTTTGATGGAGAGAAAAATCCGGGTATTGAGACGAATTTCCATTCATGACGAATGGTATTCGATTTTCTAGAAGAAATGTTTCCGCCTAGAGGAGTGAGCGAATAATAGTGGCGTCAAAAGTTTGCAGGAACTCTGTTCCGGTTGTAAGCCCTCGAATTTCCTTAGCTACTAAACTCGCGACTTCTTCAGCAGTTTCCGCTGAGGTGATTTTCGTCTCGGAAGTACTGCGTTGGAGCTTCTCGGTGGAAGTAATCTCAGCAAGTATCCCTTCTGCCTTATTTGCGGCCGCAGAGGATGATTCTCGAGCGCTAATGGCCGATGAAACTATTGTTCCTAAGGTAGTGACTGCGGCTTCAGCACCTGTATCGGTGGAAACATCGACACCTGAAGAGGCAGAAAGTGAAGAAAAATCAGCCAATGTCACAAGCTTGTTATCTTCTAAGACAAAGGTATCTCCAGCGAGGGTGTTGTTTCCTCTACTATCAGTCGCTTCGCTAGCAACCCGCTCTATCTCGGTTTGAAGAGCCGCTATCTCGGTATTGAGCTCTGATCGACGGGTCGGATTGCTAGAGGCAGTTGCTTCTTCAGCAAGCGAAAGCTGTTGTTGTCGAAGGCTGGTAATCGATTGTACCGCGGCATCGGCAATTTGAGCTGCGCTGTTTGCTCCACTCGCAGCTAGTGAGGCTCCGGCGGTGGTTCGTTCGCTTGAAGAGGACGTTTCGTCATTGGCTGCATCAGCTTCCGCTGGGTTATTCACCCGTTGCCCCGTAATAAGGAGCTGAGATGAAGATCCGACTAGTCGAGTCTGGGTACTAAGTATTGATCGAGCAAGTATTTCCATATGGCACTACGAAAGAAGTCTTTGAACAATTGATGCGCTAAGATTTTGATTCGCTTGCGCTTGGAGGGCCGTTCCGGACTGGTTGAGAACTTGCAGCCGAGCAAGGCTCGCTGTTCCTTCTGCAACATCGTAACTGATAATTCTACTCCGTGCGGATTGAATCACTTCTTCTGATGCAAGGCCGTTATCAATTGCCGTGTTCACGCGAGACTGGAAGGCTCCGATATCTCCCCGCGCAGAATTTACCGTGTCCCGTAAATTTCTTATTTCTGCAAGAGATGATTGTGCTTGAGATTGCGTTCCGATCGATCCGCTAACGAAGGCATCTTTAATGTTACCGATATTATAGCTCAGCTGAGAACTCTGACTGCTGTCTTTGCCAACCTGGAGAGTTATCTCGGTATCGTCCTCAAGAATCTTCTGACCATTGAAGTCTGTGGCATTTGCCACTCTGTCGATTTCTGCCTTCAATGCACTAAACTCTGTATTTAACGCTTCACGTTGCGTATCCGAGTACGTGCCGTTGCTTGCTTGAAGAGCAAGCTCTTCAAGCCGAATCGTTGCATTTGAAATAGATTCAAGCGCACTGTCTGCAACTCGGGAAAGGTCAAAGCCGTTTTGGCCATTTCGAACCCCTTGTCGCGTAATCGCCGCATCAGCTGCGAGGCCTGCTTCGATGGCTCCGATGGCACTGTTTAGCTCTTCCGTTTTTAGCCCTGTGGCTAAGTTGTTAAAAACGGTTTCAAGTTCTTTATTGTTTTTTCTGAAATTGTTCTGAATAGATTTGGAGATCTTATCAAAATTAATCCCTACCATGGTACAACCTCACTGTCTTCCTTCGTCGGCTGGTCCATAAATTATGGGGCGGACCGCTGACTAATCGTCCTCAACTGAGATCACCATTCTTTCCTGCGTTACAGGGGAAGTCGGCTAAAAATGTGGGAACTGTAGTTTTGAGAGCGGAAAAAGAGCGGGATGATACTTTTTCCGAAGCTTCCCTAGTCTAAACCGAGGAGTCCTTTAAGTTTTTGGCGTAGGAATATCTCGTAATCATCCTCAACGCCATCTGCGGCAATTACTTCTTCGATAACATCCATCACCGTTTCTCGCTCATCAAGGCTGAGGTTGTCCTTAAGAGTTGCTCCAAATCTTCCTATCCCGCGCATGTTGCGGAGAACGTTCTGGGCTTGGTTTACAAGAGCAGAAACTTCATGTTTCGGAGTTCCGAACATTCTCATTAAGCCCCGGACAATCACCTGATACTCTGCTGGATCGAAATCTTGGTCAGACGAAGCCAGATCAACAAGAAGAACAGTTACTGCTAGTTCGATATCTCTCTTCGCTACATTTCCTGTATACCGCTTACGCTCCTTGTGTGCCTTATCAATAGCGACTTCTTGTTGCGCGAGAAGTTGTTGAACTGTTGCCTTAAGTGCTGCTGAATCCATGAACGTACCTTTAAAATTGAAGCTGTTTTAGTAACTCATAGAAGTTATGACGGGACCGGCAATTGATGTGTGCCCTTAATTTCGACGCTCGAATCGAGGGGAAACGCTGTGCTAACATGGTATAATTGTTGAGAATTCCGTATTAGCCTGTTACGCCTTCCGTAGATACCCGCTACATTTGAAAAAGGCAGTAACTGGGGGGTTTATGCGGTGGGCACGGGATATCACCCATTTTTCTGGGTATGCGGGTGAGGTGGTAAAGGGGGTGATTTACCCGACTATCTGGCTAGCTCTCATTCCAGTGTTTTTTGTCTGGTTGGCGGTAATCCTCATGCTTACCGTCATGGTCAATGTTGCTCCTGAGCTTGTTGATTCAGTGATGCCAATCATCTCTTTTCTTGTGAGTTCTTATCTCGTTGGGAGGTTTGCGATTGGAGCCGCTTCGGGGGATGTCAACAGTGGGTTCTTGAATCCGAATGTTGATTTCTTTGAGCCAATATATTTCGCCATTCGCTCAGCTGTACTTCTTCTCATCTGGCTGCTTCCTATTTATGGCGCAGTGGAATTGCTTTCCGCCTTGATTCAGCAAACGACATTTTCTGCCGGTGCTCTCAGCTTCTATTCTGTGATGATGATGTTTCTTGGATTTCTCGCCATCGTCGGATTCCCGCTCTCCTGGTTGCTTGCGACGGCAACCTCCTCTTTCGCAGAAATATTCTCGGCAACTCCGTGGGGGTACGTTTATACAGTGCGAAGAAGAGATCTCCCTATTTTCCTCTCCGCTATCATCGGAGGGGGGTTAATTTTTCTCGGTCTGTATTGTATTCCCTGTCTCTATCTTGGGCAGGGCATCTTTACCTTCGTTGTCAGTCTTTCTGTCCAGGACCAGGCGATGGTTCCGATGATGAGTGCCTTCTTCGGGTGGGTTGCGATTCCGCTTGTTCCGGCGATGGTTTCCCCAATTCTCATCGGCCGATTGTGTGGAGCTTTCATGCAAGGCATTGGAACGTTCGATGAAGAAACGACTGCTGCTGACTACGCTGTTCAGGCTGGCTCGTTGGAGGTTTCTGCGGCGTTTGTAAGCGATGGTTCTGAGGGTGTAGCCGTTGAAGAAACTGCAAATGGTTCTCCTGAAGAATTCTTACCAGAAGATGATCCATCTGATGCTGTTATTACCTGGGCGAAAGCTGTGTCTGCTGAGTTGGAGGAGGTGGCCTCGGTTCGGGTGTTGAAATATTCAGCAGAGGGGGTAACAAGTGCAGAGTTGGCGTTGGCAATAGAGATTGGCGCTGATACAAAGCTCGCTCGCCAACAAGAGGTGAAACGACTTATTCTCGAAAAGAATCCTCCAGGGCAGGTGATATTTGTGAATATCCAAAATGAGGAGGAAATTCAGAGGGTCGGTACTCTCATTTATCGCCGCAAATAGGGTATGTTTTAAGCTTTGCCCGTGTGGTGGAGCTATCGCATCCTCACCGAGACTGCATCCTGAATGTCTACTAGTCCAACCGGTTTTCGTTCGTCGTCGATTACGATTAACTGGTCTACCCGTTTGCTATTCATCAGATCTGTGGCTTCACGGACAAGGGTATTCAACGAAACAGCTTTCGGGTTCTTTCCCATATGTTCACGCACTGGTTGCATTAAGAAGCCTTCGCCACTGTTAAGGCACCGACGTAGGTCTCCATCGGTGAAGATGCCAGCAAGCGTTCCCTGTTCATCAATAACAACCGCAGCTCCTGGTCTTCCCCTGGTGTTTGTGATCCGTTCAAGGACGTCCTTACAAAAGGTTTCTAGGGGCACAATGCATAGCTCCTCGCCTTTTCTCATTATCTCCGCAACGCTGAGTAGTGATCTTCCAAGGGAGCCAGCTGGGTGAAATCCGGCAAAATCTTCCTTAGAAAATCCTTTGTATTCCATCAGAGCCATCGCAAGAGCGTCGCCCAGTGCGAGCATTGCGGTAGTTGAAGTGGTTGGCGCGAGTCCAAGCGGGCCAGCTTCGCGATGCTTACCGAGCCGTAACACGATATTCGAGTTTCGGCCAAGAGTTGAGTCTGCGTCGGCGGTGAGAGCAATGAGGGGACAACCCACTCTCTTCAGAAATGGGATGAGCTCGACGATCTCTTGAGTTTCACCTGAGTTCGAGAGCAGTAGGGCGATATCGTTTTTGGTGAAGCGACCAAGATCTCCATGTACTGCCTCTGCTGGGTGCATGGAGAAAGAGGGAATGCCAATGCTGGCAAGTGTCGCTGAGATTTTCATCCCTATGAAGCCACTCTTGCCCATACCGCCGATGATGACCCGACCGACCTCTTTCATGTTGCCGATGAGCTCAGTGGCCTTCTCAAAGGAATCATCTAAGGATGATGCTATTTCTTGGAGAGCCTTTGCCTCGTCGAGTATTACTTCTTTTGCAACAGCGGTCGGAGACTTTTTCAATGCATTCATAGAATCTCGCTTCCGGTAAGCACTACTGAGGCTGTATTGCGTTTGTAAAAGTTCCCGCTAAAAGGAGAATCGTAGCAAAACAGAGATAGAGGAAGGCTCTACTGTCTTTGCGTCTATACCCGATAAGAGCGCCTGCCATCCCCGAGGCAAGGAGCACTATTGGACCCGAAAAAACACTCTCTCCTTGAGAGATCGGGAGTGCGATAAGCAATCCAGTGATCGTTCCAAGCACGACTGAAGCAATCCACTGAAAGCGAAATCCTGAAGGAGTATGGTCAAATCCCGATTCAATATTGCTCATGAGTCAATCCAAGGAGCTCGCCTGCCCAAGGAATCAGTCTGTCCAGGGAACTCGACTATCCAAGCAGAGAGCTAACCCGCTCAATTCCTATGAAGGTCCCAATTGTGCCACATAGGTTTGTCAAAGCAACAACGAGGAGGATTCGAGAGACCCTGTTGCTCCAAAGGCCTGAAAACGTAGCGATGTCATCAGCGACCTGCTCTAGGTCGGAAACTCGCGGCTTTCGGATCATCGCCTCTACTAGTCCGGCTACCCATCCTCCAGCAATGAGAGGATTGAGGGACGTGAATGGTGATGCAAGAAATGCGGCTAAAATGGTGAGGGGATGTCCAAGGGCGAGGAGGGCTCCAAGTCCGCCAAAGGCCCCATTAATCCAAAACCAGGTTGCTGCCATTTCGAAGGCTTTTGAAATACCGGACTGGTAAAATCCATAAACAAAAAGTGAGAGCACTAACACCGGGATGAGCCAGCCAATAATTCTCCATACTGGATTTGCGGCAGGAATGACCTCGAGAGTATCCAGATCAATTTCCTCTGTGATCCATTTGTGGATGCCGGGTACGTGACCGGCGCCAACGATAGCAACGATAGTCTGTCCTTCTGCTTCTCTAATCTTTGATGCCAGGTACTGATCTCGTTCATCAATAAGGGCAGTGCGAACTTCTGGGAGGGCTTCTGAGAATTCAGCCATCATCTCTTCAAGAGCATCGCTCTTTTTTAGTCGTTCAATCTCTTCTTCATCAATCTTCTGTTCGGAAAACAAACTGGCAATCATGCTGAAGATGAGTCGCATTGTTCCGATAAAACCTAATGCTGACCAGCTTCTCTTTAGGGTTGTTCGTACGTCTCTATCTGCAAGAACGAGGTTCAGTCCGAGCTCTTGAGCGACTTCTGCACTCCTGAGCATCTCGCTACCAGGTTTAATTTTCAGTTGGTCTCCCAACTTCTTCTGAAAACTTGCGAGAACGAGCTGAGCCATCAAGACATAGGCTCTGCCGCTGCGTATCACCGAGACGATGTCAGTGTTCTTCCAACGCTCAGGGTCAAGGAGGGAGGCGTGTCGACTTTCGCACAGCTCTATTGCAACTGAGTCGGGCTTTTGTTCTCGAATAACCTTCTCAGCGAGCTCAACGCTCTTCTGGGAGATGTGCGCCGTTCCAACAAGGTATACAGTCTTGTTGGAAAGGCGTATCTGGTCGACATTCTCTTCAATTTGAGTAATCTCTGCCATGTAGTTGTTGTACCTCGATAGGACCGCAAATGGGAATTCGTTCCGATATATCCGGCTCTCGTCAATCTGGCTCTGAAGCCAAGGAGCTGAGCATTGTGGATGGAGCGGTTTTTATCCTCTGTTTTGTTTACAGTTTTTGGTGCGTTGGAGAAAGACTTGTAGCGAGAGATGAGGGATTTTATACCTATGCGGCTCAACTCCTGTTAGAGGGCCAGCACCCCTATATTGACTTCTTCTACCCTCAGATGCCCCTCCTTCCCTATGTCTATGCGTTGGGCGGGCTTTTGGGAGGGACTACCTGGGGGAGTTACCGGGCAGTATCTGCTCTTCTATTCGGCGGTATTCTTCTCTTCTCCTACGGAGGAGTGGCTGTTCATAGAGGGAGAGTCTGGGCAATTGTTGCTCTTTTTCTCGTCTCTTTTTGTCACCTGAGTTTTGAGTGGTTTCCGGTGGTGCAGACCTATGCACTTTCTGTTTTTCTTTTGCTTGTGAGTATTACCCTGCTCTCTTTGGACTCTCAAAAGAGGTGGACAGCGTTTTCCGTGGGATTGTTTTTTGCTCTCACCGTACAGACACGACTCTTCTTCGCTCCTCTGATTGTTGTGCCGCTACTCACCTACTACTTCTCCTCAGAGAGAAGGAAGCTCTTACCGCGATTTTTTTATGGACTTGTTGTCGGTTCGGTACCTTCGGTCATTTTTATTGGGCTCAATCCAGATTCCTACTTTTTTAGTAACCTCGGATATCACCTGATCCGATCTTCGCAAACTCTCTCTGAAGAAGTTGAACACAAGTGGCGAATATTCGAAGTATTGTTCTCCCTCGGTAGACCGAGCCAGAAGTTCGATAGCTTTCAAACTCCTTTTATTTTCGGGGGAATGTTTGTAGCACTCTTCTTGAGTTTTCGACTTCAGCGTGCGGCGCGAATATTTGTCTCGGTGGCAGTGCTGTTATTTCTTGTGAGCTTTTTGCCAAATCCAACGTACGTCCAGTATTTTGTGAGTGTTGTTCCTTTTGCTATCGCGGGGGTTATTATTCCGCTTGCTTCTTTCTACCGCTCCCAAACGCGGCTTGGAGCTAAGCTGATTATCGCCATAGGTATTTTGTTTGGAGCGATCTATCTGAAGGATGTTCCAGGAGATATGGAAAGGTACTTTAAGACTGGGCAGGGAGTCATCGGTATTGGTGGACCGTCTCGTGCTGTCGATTGGAACATTCCCCGAGTAGTAGAAGTTGGGAAATCCGTCGAACGACTTTGCCGGGTAAATGAAGAAGTACTCGCTCTTTGGCCAGGATATCTCATTGGTGCTCATCGAAGAGCCGTACCAAAAACTGAAAATCACTTCGGCTTTCGTGCCGCTGAACAGTTAAGCGATGAGGAACAAGACCTCTTTCATGTTATCAGTGTCGATCGAGTGAGTATGATGATTAAAAATCGAAAGATAGCTTGCGTAGTCGGTCATAAGAGCGCCTTTCGCCCACAACTTCGGGAGGCCCTCGCTAAGGCTGGATATGCTAAGGCCAAGAACGTTGGGGGGGTATATCTCTACCGAGTTTCTCCGAAAGCTCCTAGTGAAAATTCCTAATTTTCAGTAACAAAAATCTATTGTGCTCCCAAGGCTAGAGAATTCGTGCCGCTTGGCCGTTCTCACCCTCGCGCACGTGAGGTGCGACCAACGATAAATATGGAGGTTTACCATGGCAGTAGATGCAGTTGCAGGAGCAGGACAACGTCCTATTGAAGCGCCACCAAAGCGAGAAGTAGCTAAGAGACAAGATTCAGGTAACGAACGAAAGGCCGACGATGCGGCGACTTTTACCCGTAGCGAAGAGGGTGATGCTAAAGCAGCAGCCGCCTTAGCAGCTAATACAGAAGGTCGTTCAGCAGAAGGCGCTTAAAACGTAGCAAGTAAAAGTTTAAGTTTTAGATAAGGCGGGGAGCTATTTTAGCTCTTCGCCTATCGCTGTTGGAGTCACTCCGTAGAGCTCTGCCACCTGTGCTTGAAGTTCGTCTTCTTTTCCAGCTTTTAGCTGCCCTGACTCCTTATCAATTAAGAGAGAGAGCTTTTTCAGTGCTTTTCCTCCTTCCTTCGGTATCGGAAAAAATTTTAGGTCATCGAGAACAATCTTTGGAAAAAGCCTTCTCGAAGCTTTTCTTCCCTGCACCGTTAGGAAGAAGCTAGCGAGATGAGAGTTGAAGAGCGCTGTTAGTCCATGAAAGAGATCACGACTGTTTTCGTCGTATCTCGACGGAATACAGTGTAGAATCGAGCGATTATAAAGAAACTGCTCTTCTGTATAGGCCGCTATAAAGAGGTTTGGTGATTTCCCAAGCACTTCTCGTATGAGGATTCGTGGCCCTGTATAGCGGGCGATTGGCTGAAATTCAGCGACCCACTCACCATACCGAAGATAGCTTCCTGACCAGGAAATGGAGAAGCGCTTTACATCGCTTCCCTCGAGATACGGGAGAGAGCCCTCTGAACTTTTCACCAGTTCATGGAAGGAGTGGGCGCGAACGATCTCTTTTGTTTGTGGAGGGCAACCTTTACCGGTTGCATATACTTGCAACGCGATTCGAGGGGTGATCGGTAATCCTGATAGATGCAGAGGGATAGAGTTCTCACTGACAGTCCTCCAGAGCTCAGCGCTCTTTGTCGAGGGATAGAGGGGGATGATCGCTTGAGTACTAGAATCCAAAACTTCTCGATTTTGTAGGGAGATTCGGGAAATTGCTCTTGGCGCATTTGCAGAATGAAATCTTTGGAGTGAGAAATTTGGCAGAGAAGATTTTTGTGCGGTTACGAAAACAGTCTCAACCCCCCGATCGACAAAGGATCGGTCTTCTACAATATCAATGGTACGAAGAAAGCCTTGTTGAAGAAGAATTTTCCGAATCTTCGTAGCCGAAACGATTCCCAGCCAAGAATTCGGAATGAGAAAACTCAACTTTCCATTGGTGGCCAAGAGTTCGAGTGAGCGAGCGAAAAAGAGCAGATACTTGTTCGGTTTGCCAGCAAGCACCGATTGATAGTGCTTTTTATAGTGTTTAAGGAGTGCTGGCGCAATTTGATCGTCTCGGGACAGTCCATACGGAGGATTGGCGATGATATGCGTAAAGTGGGGCAGCTCGGAATGAGAGAGGGAATCGAATGAGCTTGTGAGGTCGTCATCTCGAATCGCTAGAAAGTCACCGCAATAAAAATTTCGCTTCCATCGGGAGAAGTATTTCACATGTTCTTCTGTGTTATGAGGGAGCGCTTCGATGAGGGTCAGGAGCATTGAGAGTCGTGAGATTTGAAGGGCTCGAGGGTCTCTATCGATCCCGTACAGGGATCGTTCGAGGAAGATTGCAGCGTCAGAGGCGGTATTGATTTTTTTTTGAGCGATAAGGCTCTTGAGGACCGCGCAAAGGAGGATTCCACTGCCACAGGCAGGATCGAGTATTCTTAGCTCCTCGAGGGGGGATTCTGAGAGCTCTAAGCCTGATACGAGATGTTGGGCTGCATTCTGGGGGGTAAACACGACTCCGTGGGCGTTGCTCGATTTGCCCGCATAATCGCTTTCGAGGAGTGTCGCCAGTTTTTGCGCAGCTGAAGCCTGCTTATACATGTGGCCTTTTTCAATATCCCTTGAGAAGCTACTGTAAGCTTAACCGTGAGTGGTAGTATATACCGAAGGCAACCCAAGTTGCCGAGAGGTCCCCCAGAGGAACCATACATACTGCCCGTAAGATCAGTCGCAAGCGGTCAGCTTTCGACAGTCAGACCGGGAATTTCATTTGCGGGCAGTGGAAAACAAAACGAATGAATTATCGTGCTATGTTTTGGTCTCGTCTCTTTTTAACTTCCAAAGTTGTTTGTTTGGTAACTCTCGCCGCTTCTATTCTTAGTGGATGTGCGAGTCAAGCCGGCGCTCCTTCTCAGTTCGAAATCGAGGTCCAAGGATCTCCGCAAGGACTCATTGATGAGCGAACTGATCGACGTTCGACCATTCTCCATAGTTATCTGGCGGGGCAGTTCTCGTATATCCATGACGATTACGGAACGGCGCTGAAGTACTTCGAGAAGGCGAGCGAGCTGATTGACACGCCGAGCCCAAAAGTTCATGCGACTCTTGCTGAGTTGTATTTGAAGGAGCGGAAGATTGAGGAAGCAAAGCGTGAGGCGAGTAGAGCAATTGAGGGTGATCCAGAAGAGCCCGCGTATCGGTTGCTGTTTGCTGGAATATCTGAATCTCTAAATGAGTTCAAGGAGGCGGAGCATCAGTACCAGGTGCTCTTATCAAAGGAGAAACCTCTCGTTCATGAGGCTTTTCTACTTTATGCCTCATTGCTTGGGCGGACTGATCGTCCAAAAGAAGCTGTTGAGATTCTAGAGCGCTATGCAAAGCTTTCTGATGGCAATCCGGTCGCCTTCGAACTCCTTGGAAGATTCTATGAGCACCTGGAACAATATCCAAACGCAGAGAGTGCGTATAAGAAGGCCATCGAAAAAACATCTCTTTCAGACATTCTCTTCAACTCTCTGATGCGAGTATACCTGAAGCAAAACAAGGCGAAGGAGGCAAAAAAACTGTGTCAGGAGAAGCTCGGGGTTGAACCCAGACATGCGTTGGCAACGAGAATTCTTGGAGAACTCGCCATTTCTGAAGGGAGTGTTGAAGAGGGGATAGAGCTTCTTCGGGGAGCTCAAGGCTTTACGCTAGATCTCGCAAAGGCGGAAGATGGAGGATCGGCTTCTGACGAACTCCGGTTTCGCATTGCTCTTCTTGAACTGGAAAGGCAGAACTACAAGGCTGCTGAACGAGAGTTGCTGCTCCTTATCGCGAATAATGAAGGGCACGCTGAAGCTCGTTACTACTTAGCTTCTATTTATGCCGGGTCGGATCGAACTGCCGAGGCGCTCAGCTTACTGGATGAAATTCATCCTGATGCCGAACTGTTTACAAAGGCAAAAACTTTTGCGGCATTCTTGTGGCGGCAAGAGGGAGACTTGGTAAAAGCAGCTGACAATCTTGAAATGGTTCTTAATCAAGAACCAAAGAATTTGAAAGCCCGAGCATATCTCGCGCTTACTTTAAGGGACGCAAAACTTCTTGGTCGAGCCCGGAGAGTTCTCGAGGATGGATTGGAGCAGTTTCCTGAAGATGAGCGCCTCTTGTTCCAGTATTCGGTTGTTCTCCAAGAGATGAATGATGAAGATGCCGCGCTTAAGACGATGGAGCGGGTTATCACGGTTAACCCACGAAACTCTGATGCATTGAACTTTGTGGCTTACAGTCTTGTTGAAAAAAAATCGGATCTCGCCCGTGCTGAACAGCTTATCCGAGACGCCTTATCGCTTCGGCCGCAAGATGGGTATTACCTGGATACTCTTGGATGGGTTCTCTTCCATCGGGGAAGATTGGAAGAGGCCGAAGAGGTAATGGAACGGGCCTGCTCTTTGGTCGACGATGATATGGTAGTGAAGGAGCATTATGGAGAGGTCTTGCTCCGGCTCGGAAAGGTCGCTCAGGCAAGAAAGGTGTTTCAGAATGCGCTCGATCAACTTTCTGATAAGCCGAGTGACGAGGATTTAGAAACTCGAGATCGAGTACAAAAACGGCTTAACGAGCTCGGGGAATGAAAATATTCCGGGTCGTCCTTACCTTGCTTTTGGTGAGTTCTTTTGCTGGATGTGTTTCTACATCTCAATCCGTATTCCCGAAGCTTGAAAGTTCCCTTTCGGTAGAGGCGGGCGAACAAGTTCGACACGCACTTTCCATCTCGGATGGCTTACAGGAGGCCCGAATCTTGGCTCTTGTCACTTATCATGCTGGAGGCAAGGAGCATCGTTTTCGAGTAGCCATTACCCCTGAAGGCTTGAATCGCTTCAGACTGCAGCTCCTACCCACTACATCACTAATGGTACTTGAGAGCTTTTATCTCGAAGAAGGAAAAATTGAGCGAGTTGAAGGAGGAGTTTCAGAGTTTGTTTCAGAGAAAATTGTCTTTGACCTGATTGGAGAGATGATCTCACCAGAGGAATTTTTCGCCCTTCTGCTTGGGAGGGTCCCTCGAAGTGAGAGATTCCGAACATTTCGAGAAGAACCGCTTCGAGTAAGCGAGGATGGATCGATCGGAGGGCAAAGATCCATCGAATATTCCTTGGTGTTTGAGCATCGGAAAAGTGTGTCTCTGAAATTTGTAGAGCTTAATGACCGCTTTCGAGAAGAGCCGGTTCTTCGTTTGAGCTACCGAAACGAAGAGAGCGCCAAAGTCGAAGGATTTCCAGCACTGGTGACCCTTTCCATTTTACGGAGGGATGTCGATGTTCGTGTAGAACTCCTGCAGGTCAAGATTCCATAGCGTGCTGAATTTATTCGCTTCCGTTTGTTCGACGGTCGGCCAAATTTTGAAAATCCTCTTAAGTAGAAGCAGAAGAACGTCGAAGTTCTCCTAAAGCTTAATGATACCAGCTATTTAACTTGAATTTCTTGCTCAAGATTAGTAGTTGGTGCTTTCTCACAGGAAACTTCAGCAATGGGACGCACTCAGGTTCAACCCACCGGGAAAGAGCGATTCTTCGGCGAAGATGAATTGATTGTCAGTAAGACGGATCTTCGGGGTCGTATCACCTATGCCAACAACATCTTTTGTCGCTTAGCTGGATACGAAGAACGCGAACTCCTGGGGCAGCCACACAGTATTATTCGTCATCCTGACATGCCGCGATCTGTCTTTAAATTGCTCTGGGATACCATTGAATCAAAGCAGGAGATCTTCGCGTTTGTCGTGAATCTGTGTAAGAACGGCGACCATTACTGGGTATTTGCTCACGTTACTCCTTCCTTTGACGACGCAGGGAACATTATTGGATATCACTCCAATCGGAGAGTTCCGGATCGAAGTGTAATTCAAACGATTGAGCCTCTGTACGCCATGTTGAGGAAGATTGAAGCGGGTGAGTCAGATAAACGTCGTGGAATGGAAAAGGCTTACCAGAAGCTCGTGAGCATTCTCGCCGAAAAGAATGTCTCATACGATGAATTCATTTTTTCAACCTTACAAATGTAAGCCAGAGGTACTTCACATGTTGCAGAGATCAACTGAAAACGATTCGCAATCTGACGGTTATAGAGAGTGGATAGGTGAACTCGAGCGGGTATGTCGACTCGGGCGACAGGGGAATTTTGAAGCTCGGGTGCTCAATATTGATGACGCACCGGTAGAGGTTCGTGCGCTTGCCCATATGATCAATGATCTCCTCGATGTCACTGATGCCTTTGTTCGAGAGTCTGGAGCCGCGCTTGATTGTGCAAGTCATGGAAGGTTTTTTCGTCGGGTACTATCTGGAGGTCTGCAAGGGAGCTTCTTGTTGGCTTCACAGCTAATTAATCAGGCGACCCACAAGATGGGAGAACAAGCTGCGGCCTTGGAAGCCGCAAAGCAGGAACAACAGGCTCTGGCTGAGGACTTTGAACACTTCGTGAAAAGTATGGTGACCAATGTCTCTGCTTCTGCGACTGAAATGCGGGCGACAGCGCAGTCGTTAACGACCATTGCTGAGAATACAAGTGATCTCTCTACTTCGGTTGCTGCTGCCTCTGAAGAGACTACGGTAACTATTCAAGGGATGGTTTCTGCTACGAACCTCTTAGAGCACTCTATTTCCAGTATCAGTGACGTGGTCGATGGTTCACGAGTCGCAGCACGTGAAGCAGCCGATGAAGCTGCAAACACGTCTCGACTCGTAAGTTCGCTGCAGTCTGCTTCAGAGCGCATTGGTGGGGTGGTGAAGATGATTTCTGACATCGCCAAGCAAACGAATTTGTTAGCACTAAATGCTCGTATAGAGGCTGCTCGAGCCGGAGAAGCTGGTAAGGGATTTACCGTAGTTGCTTCGGAGGTAAAGAATCTTGCTCAACAGACCAGCAAGGCAACTGAAAACATCAGCCAGGAAATCTTTAGCATTCAAGAAGAGACCGCGAAAGTTGTTGAGGCAATTGAGCATGTCTCAGTTACCATTGATAGCTTAAATGATAGAGCGGAAACGATTTCGCGAGAGGTCGAGTGTCAACGAGAGAATACAAGAGATATTAATAGCAACGTTTCACAAGTGGCCGAAGCTGCGACTGATGTCTCTCGCAATATTACTGGTGTTCGGAGCTCTGCTCATGAGACGAGCACTTCAGCGCAACAAATGCTTGAAGCCTCCGATGAGCTTTCTCGACTGGGTGAGAAATTGAATGTTGCGGTAGATAATTTTCTCAATAAAATGAGGGCACCTTCATAAGGAGGGTACTGCGATGGCATCTTCCAAAATATTGCTGGTCTCGCGCGATTCAGAAGTCCGCCAGTCTGTAGTTGGCGCTATGCGGATCGTGGGTAAATATATCCCTCTAACGAAATAACTCGCGATATACTAGCCGCCAATGAAGATGCCTGGTTCTCGCGGTCAAAAGCTGCTGGGCTTTTGCCTGCTCGTGCGCCCTCACCTAGACTTCATACGAATATTGCTTTGTGTCACGAATTCTACTTTAGCTCGAGTTCCTTTGCTGCTCGCCTTATGAGACGTTGCGAATAGGTGAAGTTCCAATACAGGTAGAGTGCAGAGAAGAGTACAAATGCAGATCCAAATCCTGACTGGTAATCTAATGCATTTCCTTCAGCAAGGAGGTAGAGGACTGTCGCGATTGATACTGGCACTAGAGATGCGAGCAGCAAGACAGAGCCGGCTGCCATAAACAGGAAGCTCCCGAGATTGGAAGTGAGCTGGGCTGGGTGCTCCCAATTAAAGTCAACATGTCTGGTGCCGAAGGCGATTCCAAGGGAGAAGAATAGATGTGAAAAAGATAAACCCAGAACAACTTGAAATGCCACGAGAATTATCGGGAGTTGAAGTGCTAGTGCCCCAGCCAAAAAGATCACACTGGTTGGCAGTGAGAAGATAAAACACCAGAAGAATACTTTCTCTTTCAAGATCGAGGCATAGGATACCGGTGAAGCTTGAAGTATCCACCATGCTTTTCCTTCCAGAGAGAGCGAAGGATAGACGAACCTTGCGCTCATCGCTACTAGTACAAAGCCTCCCATCATGATGTTTGCCATGGAAAAAAATGTGCGCCAGAGAATTCCACTCGATTCAGGTAGGAGGTGGATGAATTTGAAATTTTGAAAATTATAGAGATATACAAGGCAGAGAGTGAGAAGGAGCATAAGTTGAATGCTCTGTGTTACATCACGGAGGAAGAGCTTTAGCTCCTTTCGGACAATACCATATCGCTGTTGGGGCAGAATTTTATGCATCACAGCGCTGAACTTTAGAATAAGAGGAGACTGACGGTAGTGGGCTCGTCGTTTCGCACGAGTTTTTGAATAGAGATGTTCGAATCCTATACGCACTCCGAGGTAGAGAGCGCTTAGGGTTACTCCGGTTGCACCAACGATCAACATGAGGTGCAAGCCATTAGAGAGTTCGTCTGGTATGAGCGTTCCCGCCAGATAGTGAGCAAACCAGTACGGAGGAAACCAGGTCATGAAGACGCTTGAGCTCAGGAGGGAGAGTTGCACGATGTCTTGCACCACTTGGGCCTCGGGAGCGTCGATGGCGTTCGTTCGAAACCAAATATAGCTGCCAGAGATGATGGTGAGAGCGAGGAGAAGTATAAAGTCACGGGCTCGATATGCTGGGATGGCGGCTGACACCACAAGAACAGCAAGTGCGCCGGTGCCAGTTGCTAAGAGGAGAAAAAGCGGGAGTAAGAAGAGAGCAGTGATATAGAACGGAAATGGATGATGAAAAAACTCTCCATATGCGAGAAGTACAGGAACTCCGAAAAATAGGAGTATCCAACTTGAAAAGCTGACGAGCTCCGTAAACTTTCCGAGAAAGAACTGAGCGGGAGAGATCGGTGCCGCTCTGATGAGATCAAGATCATTTGAAAGAAGGAAAATGCCAAGGAAGCTCACCGCACTCGTGAGCACGGTAATGCCAAAGAGAAAGAAGAGTAAAACCTCTAAGAGCCGGACGGGAGGAATATAGTACACATGTTGATATTGCTCTAAGGAATACAGCGTGGAGATTGTGCCTGAGTAGCTTGCAAGAGCGAGCAGGAACCCAAGACCACAGAGTCCGAGCAGACGAAGTAGCTCTTTTGGAGGGCTCTCCGCGTACTTCACCCTATTTCTTAGGGCAAAGAGGTTTGGTTTTGAAAGCGTGGGTATCCAAGTCGCAAAGAGTCTAGGGGAACGTCGAATGGAGGCAACTACGGGAGAAGCTTCAGCCATCCAATCCGACCTCCGTCGGACTATCCTTCCTCTCTCTTTCAGTATTTACAGTGGTCGCCGTGAGTTGGAGGAAGATCTGTTCTAGGCTTCCTTGATAGCCACCAACCCGTTCTCGTAGTTGCTCCATCGTTCCGATGGTGAGGATCTTTCCGTGATCAATAATAGCAATACGATCCGAGATCTCCTCGGCAACATTGAGTGAATGAGTGGAAAGCAAAATCGTCATACCGAGCTTTGCATAGTCGCGGATGGACTGCTTGAGCAGTTGGGCTCCATGAGGATCTAGCCCGACCATAGGCTCATCGATAACGAGAATTTTAGGTTTATGTATGAGAGCTGCAGCAGTAGCAAGCCGTTGCTTCATTCCGTGAGAGAAGCTCTCTATGAGCTCATGTTGCCACTCGATTAGCCCGTATGCAGATAGCAGCTCTTCGATGCGTTCAGGAACTTCCTTTACTGGAACCCTATAAAGATCCGCCACAAAATCAAGAAACTCTCTAGCGGTAAGTTTTGGGTAGAGATAGGGGCGGTCAGGGATGTAGCCAGTGATGGACTTCGCCTTTTCAGGTTCTGTCGCCATATTGTATCCGCCGAGTGTTATCGTTCCGCTTGACGGCTGAAGAACACCGGTAATCATGCGGAGAGTGGTCGTCTTGCCAGCACCGTTAACTCCGAGAAATCCAAATATTTCTCCCTCGACGGCTTCAAAATTGAGATCTTTAACCGCGTAAAAATCTCCATAACACCGTGAAACGTGCTCAAGCTTGATCATTCTGCATCTCCAGTGAGGTGAACTGAAAGGAGTTCCCTCTGTAACTTCCTAAAGGTAACGGAAGAAGGATGAAGAAGAACAGCATCTTTCTGAGAAGTGGGTGAAATTGAAATGTCGTATCTGTTCAGGAGCTCTTGAAGCTTTCGAATGGACTTATTCTTCATACATTGAAGTTGTTCTACTGGTCTGTGTACATCTATCATCGGAGAGTCCGAGGAGTAGTTACATTCAATATGCTCAGGGTAGGTGCTCTCTGCTATCTGGTTCCCGCTCGGTCTTAAAATAGCTGTTTCGAGTTCCACTGGATGAATCCCATGAATCACCAATGAAAGAACGGTGTCTCCCTTTGCAAAGTCTATAGAGCCACTCTGAAGTTGTCCTAAAAGGTTGAACTTTGCGTTGATGGTCATACGGATAAGAGCTTCACGTAGTAGGAGATCTCCAGAGCCAGAGAGCTCTACGTGTTCTTTTTGACTTACTTGAATTGTAAGAGCGCCGATCGCTTCTAGCCCGTTTTCATAAAGAGTAAAATGATTCTCTCCGATATGAAGAGGGATAGAGGAGTTGCTCTCTTTGGGAGCGCTGACAAAAACCGTACTCCCCACAAGCAGGAGAATCGTAGAACCTACGAGCAGTCCGAATGAGATGACGATATCGAGTTTCCCGTGATCGCTCTCGGACCTTCTGGTCATTCGGTTTTTCATCTTTCCTCCCAATACTTTGATGAGTATCGGGAGGCGTTCGTCTCAAACTCTAGTCGAGGATCTGAGGATCGAATCCTTCCTGTCGCGAAAGAATAGAGCCTAAGGTTCGAGCTGCAAGCTCGTAGCTTTCTGACTCTGAGCTACCATCTTCAGCAGCAACCTGAGTAAGAGCTTCTACGAGATCTCCAATTGTTGTTTGAATTTGATAGAGAGAACGCTCAATGTGCTTTTCCATGTGACAACCTCCAACGAGAACAAAACACGATAACCTATTGAAACCATGAGAAGAAAAAGGAATCCCCTCAACTTCTCACCCCAATACGATGTAGGACTGCCTGCATCGAATGTAATAAAAGTGTAATTCGTTCAAGCACTTTTACTCATTATAAGCGATTTTTCGCTCTCCTCCAAAAACAATGAAGCTTTGCCCTTAGGAGTATCAAAGGAGGGAAGTCAGACCTCTGGAGAGGTCGGGAAGTTTGCTCCAGGAGCCTCTGTAGCCCCGGTAGTGCGACGAAAGATGCTCGAGCAGATACGTAGTCCTTGAGAGACAAAGAGAGCCTCAAACTCTGATGAGGGGTGATAGCTTTCGCCTTCGGTTTCCACCAAGTTCTCCGTGTAGCTCTCTCGAACGAAGTGACCGCTTCGCTCTATGACTTTGACTGCGGCAGAGAAGTATTCCTGGTGGTCTGTTCGAAAGGAGAGTCGGCCACCTTCTTGTAACAATTCAGTAAGCTCAGAAAGGAATCCATCCTGTATCAAGCGATTCTTACGCCATCGGTGCTTCTCCCACGGATCTGGAAAGTGGATGTACAGTGCAGAGAGCTCCCTTGGAGAAAAGAGCTCGGTAATGCGGCGAGCATCGCCCCGAATCATAAAGATATTCGTCAAGTCCTTCTTCTCACCTTTTTCAATGGTTCGAAACGCACGTTTGTAACGAAGCTCAAAACCAACGAAGAGAGCTTCCGGAGATTTTGTTGCAAGCTGAAGAAGATGCATTCCAGAACCCGAACCCAACTCTACAGCGACTTGAGGATACTGTTTCTTGAATGCTTTGAATTCCAGTACAGCAGATAAATCAAACCCCTCATCCCCCTCTTCCATTATGCGAGGGTGGGTTTTCACCTTTGCGATATACTGATTCTGCCAACGTTCCATTCCAGGAATGATAGCGAAGGAGGAGATGAAAAACGAGATCTTGGGGCATAAGGGGATTATTGGGGGGAGAGGTGGGGTGATCCTTATTGGCAAAGGTCACGTTCACGTGCACGCAAAAAGAGCGGTTACTTGAATCAAGCAGGGGATTTGGTAGGAGCGTGGGTTGCTTTCCTATAGCGATCCTCAAAAACAATGTCACTTCGTGCCATTATTTTTGGTGAACGCTCTAGTAAATCTCTTGGAGGAGGTCGTCTGAGACTCCCATACTGGATAGCTTTGCTATCTTATCGTTAAAATCGAGATGACTGTAGTAGATGTCCATCAAATCCAGAAGCCGCTGAGGGTCTTCGTAGGCTGGGCTCTCCGGGGGGGTAATCTGTGAGTTATAGTTGATGATCTCTACCATATCGAAAACGGCTCGCTCTACAGCGGTATCGAGATCGGGAGTATTGTAAACTCTTTTAATAAGTTCCTCGGTGTAACTGCTGCGACTACTCTCATCGATAATATTGAGAAGTGCGTCACCAAAATACCTAGAGCTTTCAATTCGGAAAGTTGGATTTGCATCTCGTAAGTTCGTAAGAGCTGTATCTCGTTCGTGGGAATACTTCGCTCCAAAGTAAGATACGAGTCCTTCTGGTGTTCCACCGAGGTATTGAAAGTTCGCATCTTCAATTGCTTCCAGTCGGTCATGATTTCTCGCTACGAAGTCTTTTAAAGTAGCTGAATCTGCTCCATCCGCAATTATCTCGCTTAACTCCATCGCATCTCTGATATTCTGGAAGGGCTTTAGGAGATTGGGATCGCTACTGACGTACAGTCTACAAGCGAGTTCAATTTTACTGAGATCCTCTTTGTGAAGATTGATAAAAGCGACGATCTGATCCTGTTTTGTAGCGTCTTCAGCAAGCTTCATAAGCTCTACTGCTTGATCGTAGAAATGAATCGGCTCCTTCGTTGTCGCGATGTACTGTTCTAGAAGGTTACCGTAAGTTTCATTGTCCGGATCTGGATAACGCTCTCCATACATCTCTCGAAACTGATCTATCCAAACTCGCTTATCTTCTGGTCGAAGCGCGCCACCGGTAAGTTGCATGACGACATCACCCTGTCCAGTTACCAGGGATTCATGGATATCAATCACTTGAAAGGCAAACTGTCTCCCTCCTTGGGCCGTTCTATCATCAAGAGCCATCCACGGAGCAGCTTTGAGATCTTGTACACCGGTATCGATGTTTCTGGTGAGGAGAGCAATTCGTTCGAGCGCATGACCAATGGCTCTCCGTTGTTGCCGCTCCTCAGGGGTATTCGCGTTTGCAAGATCTTCAGTAGTTGGTATTCGATAGGTTGCACTTGGACTTGCGGCATTCACCAGTACGGCGAGATCTCCCTGATAGATTTCAAGATTTCGCCTTGAATCGTGGAAGAAGCTATCTGTTGTTCCAGTTGGCTTTTGATATTGGCTCATGATGTCAACTGGAACGATCCATGGCTTATTCGGATTACTGTCATCCGAAGCGTCTACTTTGGCGAACATCTCACGGTGGAGGTTTCGCCGATCGTTACCGATGTGTTCGAGCTCCTTCATGACAGCTTCCATCTGAGTCTGAGAAGCAACTATTCCAGAGAGTGGATTTTTTGGATCGGCCTGCGCATCAGGGTCTCCAAAGAGAAGAGTTGCAAACTCTCTTATCTCAGTTCCCTGTTCGATTGCCTTGTCAGGAGAAACACTGGAACCTTTTAGAGTAAATTCTCGCTCGGTACAGAAGATCTCAAAAGATCTCGCGAGTTCGACAGTGCTGAAGTGTCCTTCGAGTAGGGTTCTCGTCTGTTCTGGTGAGAGAGTCGAGTGGCTCGCTGCATAGTCGACAAAGCGGGGAGTTGTTGGATCGGAGAGGGTTGTTTCGATCTCATCGCGTGTCGGAGGAGTGAGTTTCCCGTTCTGACTTTCCCATGTTTGTTGACCCTCTGGGGTCATCTGGTCGAAATTCGCTTCAGACTTCTTCTTCTCCCAAGCTTCGTAAGCTTCCTTCCTTCTTGTTAACTCTGCCTCAACTGCGGCATCTCTATCGGTCTCTAGCTGAAGCTTTCGCTCCGCGTACTCTTCGGTCTTTTTGTAGTCTTGTTCTAGCCGTTCTTGAAGCTTTTGAAGAACGTACTGCCGAGCGCTTACAGCACCTTCACCAGATCCTATCGTCACTTCCGGATTCATCCGATAGGCGAGTTGGAGGAGGAGTTTGCTATTCTCTTCATTTATTCGTTCCTGCTCCTGCTGCACGCGCGCTTCTTCAGCAGCCTTTTGTTCTGGTGTGAGCTTCTGAAACTCTTCGTCAGAGAGGGGGGTTGGACGTTCGAGTAACTGCTGTGAAACATGGGTAACTATCTGGTCTGCAGTTTCAGTGGTGATAGTTGTCGTTTCGGGGCGTTTATCGTGATCTGGCTTAAGAAGCTCTTTTAGTCCATCGAGGGTGAAGTTCGAGTGGAGTGCCGCAACTTGCCGCGCTTTGTCGGCAACAATTATCATCGCTGCTAGAGGAGCGAGCTGTTCATTATTGATAAACGTATCTTCTAACTTTTTAATATCTGGAGGTGTTAGCCTCCCATTGACAGCGATAGTAGAGAGGTCGGGCATGTTCGCTGTCATTTCCGGCATAAGCGCTATGGATCTAAAGATATGCTGAGCTTCGTTCTCGTCTATACCGTTCTCAGCAAGCTTTGCGAATGTTTCGCAATCTGGATACTTCTTATGAATCTCTTCGTTCAGCCGAGTCTGCTGTGTTTCGTCGAGCTGATCGTACACCTGTTGCAGATAACCACCGGCGAGTTCAGCGGAGCGTTCCCCTGATTGGCCAGCGTCAAAGTGCTTTCGTACTTCCCGCCACTGATCTGCGGAAAGATTTTCGGTCAGACGCTGAATTTCTGAAAACCAATCGCTCTTGTTGCCCCACTGAGCTGCCATTTCACGACCAAATCCGGACCCAAGCGCTGCTCCAAGGAGATATCGAATAGGGCGGCTGCCACCAATCTTGTCGTCATCTCCTCGTCCCAAGAACAGTCCAAGAAGGCCACCTCCGATTAACGCCGCATTCGTCCCTTCTCCACCATCAAACGCTCCCTGTGTTGTCGCTATTGCGCTGAGAGCGTGTCCCAGCTCGACGGCTGTGCGGCTGGCATCGAATCCTTCAAGTGAACCGACCATGCTATTAATCTGCTCTTGGCTAAGGGTAATCTGGGTTTTGTCACGCGCAATTTTCTCGGCATCATGAAGGAGATAAAGCACGCTTCCTCCAGCGGCAACCCCAGCAAGACTCGTAAGGATGTTTCCTCCAAATCCAAGTACCCTGCCGGCTCGTGGATTGTTTGTGGCATACTTCCCGAACCAATCCTGCAATCCATTTAATGCGCTATTCCCCCCCCAGAGTGCCAATCCACCCAATGCGGCTGCCCCGGCTGACTTTATAGGGTTTTCTTTAACCCAATCTGTTAACCCTTCAATAACGCTTTCATCCCGTAACGTTAATGCATGAAGTTGGAGGTGTTGCTTTATGAATCCTTGAAGATTCCCTTCTTCTGGGAAGGCGTGCTCAAAGAGGGCTCGTATGATTCGTCCTTCCTCCGGATCATTGATAGCGTTGAGCGCTCCGTAAAGAACCGTAATTGATTCCTTTGTGAGCCCTGATTTCTTACGCATCTCATCGAGCTCTTTGTAGAGCGGCTTCAAGAGCTCGCCTACGACCTCTGTTGCCGCGAGGTTTTCAATGACTCGAATGGTATCGCCATACCCTTCGGTGTCGTGCCGCGCGTAAGCCGCCCGAAGTGGCTGTAGCGCTTCGTCCTGACTGCGGAGTTTTTCAAGAGTGATATCGTTATCTGCGAGTTCCGCAGCTCTTTTTTGTTGATCTTCGGAGCGATCTGATTCCTTGGTTTCCAGAATCTTTATATCCTCAGAAACTTGTTCGAGCATTTTTTGGAGATTCTCGCCGAAGCTTTCAAAACTTAATCCTGATGCAAGTGTGCGGTGGATATCGAAGATCTGCTTTGTTGACTCGCCAAGTAGACGCTTTACCTCGCATTGGAAGCGAATGACATTCTCTAACGCTTTTTGAGGATCCTCATCAATGAGTTCTTCTTTGACCTTGCCGCTGAATTTTCCATCAAGGATTGCTTTTAGGACCTCTTCCGTTTTTCCATTTGCTTCTTTTAGCTGTTCGGCGATGAATACCGCTGCAAGCTCACGGTAGGTAACTTCTCCGTCAGGGTGTATTAACTCTGTTCCTGTAAATCCTTTGAGAATTTCCGCTATCTGTTCGGGTGAGGGCTCTTGCATGGCTGCGTTGGTGAGAGGATTGAGACCTAATCCGGCCATGACATTGCTGGTATTAAGATTTGTAGCGCCGTAGTCGAAGGCGAAATTCCCATTCACATCCATGTTTGGGAGTACGCCTTTGAATGATTCGTCAATGAGCCGTGCGAATCCGAAGGGATCATCGACCTCTGGGCTTACCACGGCCCGAGGTTGGTTCAGGAAGTACTCATCCTGCCCTTCTTGTGTGGTGGTAAATGTGTCACCACGGTTATCGTGATCTGGGTTACCTGGCATGCCCTTGCAAAACCTTAAACAACTCAATTCAACGCAGTCATGCGTTCGAAATTGTTATGAAAACTGTGAAGCCTTGTGTGCTTCTCTTTTTGCGAAAAATTCTTACCAGCCCCAAAAAGATTGGGACATGTCGAGTTAAGATCTCCATAACCCCTAGAGAACACCCAAGGATTGGAGTCGTATCGTCATGAAAAGTGCCCGCACTGTTCTCCTCATAAGCGCTGTTTTTTTCTTTTCAAGCTGTGGATTTAACTCAACTAATCCTTCTCATACTGCGACTGCCGGAGGGCTCGGTGGTGCGGTCGTCGGCGCTGGTACGGGAGCGATAATCGGAAGTGTTATTGCTAATGGCGATGTCGGTATGAGTGCCCTGCTTGGGGCTGGGATTGGTTTGCCAGCCGGTGCGCTGGTTGGATATTACTATACAGCGACCGCCAATGAGCGAGAGCTCGGCCGCCTGGATGGTATTCTTGAGGCCAATCAGGAGGTCATTGATGCAGAAGAGGCGAGCCTCCGAGAGCTACGGCGGCAGGTGTCAGATGAGAGCTTTCTCGTGCAACCTGATTCGAGCTATCGGGAGGAGCTGTACACCGGACCAACCCTTGGAGATCCAACTCGGTAGCTCTGAGTCTTATTCTTGGGTAGCTTCCCGAGAATGAAATCTAGAGCGCTTCTCGAAAGTTATTGCCGCGAAGCGGAGATAACTTTTAGCGCTCGTCTGCCGTGTCGAAAGCTG
>JAGRAT010000499.1 GCA_020434495.1 Bdellovibrionales bacterium
CAGAGCTGCGGGTGATGAACACCTCTCTATCGTTCATCCGTTTGAGTAGTTCTACGAGCTGTAACGCGTGTAAATGGTTCTGACCAGAATCATCAACTCCCACGATGCTATCATCAATAACAACGTGAAGAGGCGTTGCGTGGGATAACGCTCGAGAAGGATTAGAGCGGGCCCAAAGTTTATCTGTTCTCCCAAATAACTTCCAATTAACTCGTCTCAGATCATCGCCAGCTCCATACGGACGGTTCTCCTCGAGTTCAGTGGTAGGCGTTCTTGACGCTTCATTATCCAGAGATCGAATGGCTTGCTGAAATGTGCGACGGAGAAGCAATGCACAATCGTTCTCTAAATAGAAACTTTCACTCAAGAACCGAAAACTTGAACTGGTTTCGGGAGAGGGTTTGCTGAGGATTCCATCGGCGCGCTTACCGTTCGGATCTACTCGCGCCACTGAAAAACCGAGGGTAAAAAACTCTTTCTCGGTGATCCCTGCTCGACTGCAAAATTCATCTCGCGCACTTTTGTCACGCATCCCTCGTTGAAAGTCGACCTTAAGCTCGAATATCTGCCGAGACGCCATCGGGGAATTCGAAAATCGAATGTGCCCATCCTGTGTTCGTTCCTCTTTGGGGCCCGATATGAAAGAGCCTAGTCGGTCCGGAGTCCAATCTGACGAAACAACTACCGGAAAGATCGATTTTTGAAAGAATTGTCGCAATCCTGGTAGGAGTGGATCGCGTACGACAGTTCCAGAATTATCCGACAATAAGCAGAAGAACTGGAGGTAAGCTAGCGGTATGTACTCTGCTGGTCGAACTTGTTCTATGCCCGCCGAGATGGATTGAAGCTGTTCATCCATCTGATATAGGATGCGCCTTCTCGGGGAAAATCCTCGCGATCGAAAGGGATTCTGGCAATCAGTCACAATGAGGCGATCTCGAAATACTCCAGGCCATTCCATGGAACCTGGAATTACTCCATCTTCCCGATATTCAACACTATCATCAAGGCGTTGGCTAAATTCAGAAGGGGTCGCCATTCGATGACGTTTTAGCGCGTTTAGCACTAAACCTAATTTGGGCAGATTCTCATCTGACAGACGCTCGACCATCGTCACTTCCGGAGCAACATCGGCATCCTCGCCGAAATCAGGCACATCAGCGATTGAGGTGAGCTCTGAGTACATTTGGTATACTTTTCTGGGAGTGTTTAATTGTGAAGCGAGGGCGGTAGCCCCCCAAAAGTGGTCTCCCCCAGTTCCGCCGTCGAGTGCATCCATTAATCCTGAGAGGAAGGTCGCGAACTCTTGGGATAATGACCTCATCTTGTCGCGATTCGACCATTCATCGCGCTTTTCTTTTTGCTCGCGCGCAAAGGCCCTTAGAACTTCTCGACGAGCAGCTTCGCTGCCGCTCCTACGAAAATCGCGTTCAAGTCGTTCGACTCTTGAGTTCTTAAGAACAGACGGGTGATAGCTCGGATCAAAGCGGGCTCTCGAAGTCGGATCCCAAACGGCGAGCTCCCCCCTACTATCCAAGAAAGCGACCTGAGCGTGTAAAGCCGAATCGTTAAATGCGCTTCCATCTCTCGTTGTCAATCGGACTGTTGTTATCCAAGCGGGAGTTCCAATGGAACGCATCGCTGCCGCACCATACCAAGCGAGTAAGTCACAGTGCCCGACTTTAAGCTCTGACATGACAATCGGTAAGTGCTCACTATTGTCACGTATGAAGCGGCCCAGGCGAGCGTGGTTAACGTATCGAAAATTTGAGAAATATGTATTCGGTTCCCTCGCATTCATCCAGTAGGAGGCAACATCAAGAACTGAGTTTACCCCTTCACCTTTTGAAGCTATGTGGAGAAGCTTTCTAAGCTGAGGTGGCATTCCAAGAGCTTTTTGCCAGTACTCTTGTTCCTGCTCAGACGGGATGAGTGGAGTAGTTTGCTCTCTATCGAATGTCGGATAGGTGCTTCTCGTGATGGAGTACGCCAAAGCTTTGCCCCGCTGAGCCCTGACGCGCCAATGTATCGGGTCAAGCGGTGTGGGGGGGGAGATTGGAGAGTCCTCTGCTATAAAGGAGACTGTAAAGTTCAACGGTATCGGTAAGATTGATCCATTCCGAGCCTCGGGTGGGTAGTCGATGGAGATCTCTGGCACCTCACATTCCTCAGTTCTGGCCGTGAATGCACGCTCTTCAATAGGCAGCTCTTGAAGGGCCAGATCATAAACAAATCCCTGGGGCATCGGCAGTCTGGACGCGTCGCAGACAAAGGCATGACTCTTTAGCGGTGGAGAAATTCTGCCAAGTGGTCGCTCTTGAAGGAGAGCACTAGTCCGAGAATAAGCGGAAAAAGAGATTCCTGAGACCGTAATCCCGATGTTACAAGGGTTTTGTTAGAAA
>JAGRAT010000500.1 GCA_020434495.1 Bdellovibrionales bacterium
CCCTCCGGTCTCCTGCTATAGCAGCCCTCAAAAGAACCCACCGCTTCGCGGTAATTTCTTTTGAGAACTGCTATAAATGGAAAATTCGTAATTCTTTCCTCCTATTCCCTACATAAAATTTTTCTCAGTTAGAAAAATAAACTTGGTATCATTCACTAGAACTGAAAATAAAGCTTCGAAAGGACCTGCATGCTTGACAGAGCGACTCCTTTTCGAGCTTACGTGGTTGGTTCGCCGGAGAATCGGAAAGACTTTCTTGAATTGGCAGGGGACATCGCCAACGATAGAATTGTTTTCTGCTTCGATGACGAAGAGCACCATCAGTCAGAGACGACTTCAGGGCCTAACAGCGCTTCAGGAAATCGACCCCCGGAAGGGGCAATCGATGCTCAGCAGCTCTGGGACAGTACTGGTTTTTACTGCGTCCTCTACTTGGCGCGCAACGCGGATATTCGCGACGTCAAGTCCGAGGGACTCAGTGCATTTTTACATCGTTTTGAGAGCTTCACCCGCCAAGGGGTTCCTACATTTCTGGTTCCTCTTGATGGTCCGCCTTCTTCGACTATTCGATCGGAGGCCGACGGGATTGCTCGACCGGTTGTATCGGACCTCGAATCTCGGGCTGAGAATTGTTCCAACACCACTACGAAGCTCATTCATGTGGAACAATTGGTTCATCGCCTTGGCGGTGCCGGTCTAGTTTATCCAAGCGATATTCCCAACCTTGATGTATTCCTCAAAAATTCTTTACAAACCCATTACGAAAACGAAGCGATACTGCAGGATATTCGCGATGCAGAGTCCTATTTGCAGAAGCTCAGACAAAGCGAGCTGCGATATAGAAATCTTGTGCAGATGAGTAGAGATCTCATTTGGTCAGTGGATGTAGAAGGAAGATGGACTTTTGTAAACGACGCGGTGATAAACATACTTGGCTATACACCAAAAGAGATGATCGGTCGAAGGTTCACTGAATTTCAAGACCCAAAAGACGCTTCAAAGGACCTGGTAACCTTCTCGAAAGTTCTTGAGGGGCAAAAATACTTTGACTATGAGACCTGCTATCTCGCCAAGCAAGGCTTCCGGGTAGTTCTCTCTTTTAACGCTCTCGTTGCCTTTGATGAAGAAGGAACCCCAATTGGAGCCACTGGGACAGCCATTGATGTAACGGCAAGAAAGCGTGCCGCGGAAGAGCTCAAGAAACAAAAGGAATTTTTTAGACAAGTTGTCGATGCCAATCCTAATCGGATAGCTGTACGAAATCTTGCCGGCCAATTCGTCCTTGCCAACAGAGCATTCGCAAATTCTCTTCGCTACGACGCCGACGATCTCGTTGGACTGAAATACGACGAAATAATATCTGAGGAAAGAGCCCTCAAACTCATTGCCCGACATGACCAACAGCTGATCGCAAATCCCGCCCAAGAGATAGTATTCGAAAGAAGAGAACGATCGCGGCATAATGGATCTGGGCGATGGGTTCAAACTACCAGAAAAACATTGAACATCAGCAACCATCCAGATCCGTTTTTATTGGAAGTTGGAGTCGATCTTACCGAGCGAAAGAGATCTGAAGAAGCGCTACGTCATGTCATTGAAGGTACGGCCGGCGTCACAGCCGAGGAGTACTTCCCTTCCCTCCTCGAACACTTGGCGGCAGCACTTCAGATGCACGCCGGAATTATCTACGGAACCGATGAAGTTGAAGCTCACTTCCGAGTCCTTGCACGATTCCCGGATAGTCTCACCTACACCGATCTTCAACTCCCGTACGACAACCCTCTTTTTGAAAAGTTACTCAGAGAGAATTTTATCCTCCTTACCGAGGGCGCAGATGAAATGATGCCAGCGGCCCTCAGAGGGCACTTCTCGGTGCTCCTCGGGACTATTTTGAGAGACACGAGGGGAGAATCCATCGGTATGTTGCTCGTGGTCGGAGACAATTTTAATGACAACCCAGACTTCGCTGAATATCTACTGACGCTTTTTGGGGAACGTGCTAGTGCCGAGCTCGCAAGAATTAAGAATGAAAAAGAGACCAAGAAGCTCGAGCGACAGCTGCAACAGGCCCAAAAGATGGAAGCGATTGGTACCCTTGCCGCGGGTATTGCTCACGACCTGAATAATGCACTTGGTGCCGTCGCTGGCCACCTACAATTGCTTGAGGGCGGTCCATCTATCTCTACGGAAGACAAACGATCCCTCCATATCGCGCTTGACGGATGTAGTAGAGCATCTCGTCTCGTACATCAACTGCTCGGATTCTCACGACGTGGCAACTATGTCCCAGAAAGAATTAACCTTCGAGAACTCCTCTCAGAGATGGTTGAATTTCTCAACTGTGCAACACGGAAAGATATCGATGTCGCCGTCAGCGACGTAACAGACGCATTCATT
>JAGRAT010000501.1 GCA_020434495.1 Bdellovibrionales bacterium
AGCGCTTTGCTCATCAGCTTGCTCTCGCAATCGACAACGCCGTGTTGTTTGAGAAGTCGGAGCGACTGCGCAAGATGCTTACTAAGTTAGATCAACGAAAAGGGGAGATGATTACGGTTCTCACCCATGAATTGCGTACCCCTCTAAATGTTATTCAAGGAGCCGCAGATCTCTTAGGGAATCCTGATGTTTCGGACACCGCTATTCGAGAGAAGATGTCAGATACCTTGCAAAGAGGAGTTCAGCGACTCGTAAAGCTCTCGCAACAGCTCCAGTCACTTTCTCGGGTTCAGGGGGAAAAGGTCGAGTTGCAACGTAGGGCGTTTCCGATAGGGACGCTGTTAAATTCGCTAAAAGATAGATTCGAGAACCCGGTCCGCGTCCGAAATTTAAAGTTCGAAGTGAAGTGTAATAATCCCGACCAGACAATAGCTGCGGATGAAGCCTTAATGTTTCTTGTGCTTACCAATCTTATTTCAAATGCAATCAGATTTACCGAGGATGGTGGCAGTATCAACTTGTCTGTGCGTGTTGAGCACGGACTCGCTCATTTTGAGGTTCAAGACACGGGAATTGGGATTTCTACAGAAGAGCAGGCGAATATCTTTGAAAAATTTTACGAGGTAGGAAGTGCTCTCACTCACAGTTCTGGTGATTACGCGTTTCAATCGGGTGGCCTAGGCCTAGGCCTCTCTACCGTCCGTTCGATAGTAGCCGCTCATGGAAGTGAAGTTCGGGTGGTCTCAGCTCCGGGTGAAGGAAGCACGTTCTCTTTTCAGATAGCTCTCCCGAAGGAATAGCATTTTCTACTTATGGGTGATCAGAGATGAGAATGCTGTTACTTCTCGGTCGTTGCTATCATCGTAATTACAGATGCCCACACCGTGCATTTTATCCGAGAAAAGGGACCTACTTTCGGAGGAGCCTTGTACATAAACGCTAACTGCCTCGGAGCTAGAAAACAACGAAGCCACGTTGTGTGTCTTGAAGCGAATGATTGCTTCAGCTAGGGCTAGTGCGGCGAGGGGAGCTCCTTGGCCAAGTCGTTCTCGCAAGGCGTCTCTGGGTTGCCCAACTGTGTTAAAATGAATCTTAAATGAATATGTATCTCCAGGCACCGTTCGTTGAGTAGGATCTCTTTCGATAATTGTCCATGTAGATTCGTCTCTTTCATCAAAAACGGGATACTTGGTATCTGCTCCTCGAGCGGCATTGAGGATTTTACCTGCTTTGTGTATCCATCCAGCGCCGAACTCCTTCAGAGCTTCCGGAGGGGTTATGGTGACTGCCCCAGAGGTCAGATTTAAAGACAACGAATCAACAATGGATTCTGCAGATACTTGGTTTTGTAACTGAGATTCATTTTCATCACAGAGCAGTTTTCGTAACCTTTCTAACTTATCTAGCGCTTCTCGGAGGGATTTTTCATCACCAGCTTCTTTTAGTTCTCGAATCTCTTTTGCTGCATCGGGAGAGAACTTTGACTTAATTGCTTTCAGAGCTTCATCCACTGTACTTGCCGCACTTGGATTTATTCCCTTTAGTTCAGAAAGGAATCTGCTTCCTGCGGCGTCGAATAGTTTACCAGTTAATTCTTCGGCTTCTTTGTCAATTGGCTGTACTTGCCGGGGAGCATGTTCCATCACAGATTCTCCTGAAAGACTATCTTAAACTCCTCCGGAACTAGGGGATGAGCTAGAAGCGCACGAAGTTGCTTGTTGAGTTCGGCCTGCAACTCACTTATGACAGCATTCTTTTTCAACTCTTCCTCTGATGTTCCCTTCAGCGACTCCTCCATGATTGGCCTTCTCCACTAGTGTTATCGAACTATTGATTGTTATGTATATAAATGCAAACATATTGCATAATTATTGATGTATGGATCTCTACTACCATTGGCACGCCTGAATTTTGAGTGGCGCATTAGGGGACCATGGCTAAAATTTCAATGGCTTCTCCGAAGAGTAATGAAACGGTATTCGGGTATAGTTTCTGGTTACTTATCCCCTATCAATGTCTTCTGTACCTGCGGTCGTTAGCAGAATCCCTTATAATTGTTAAAGTATCGCTGAAATGTGCCGTTTCTATTTAGGTGACTATCAAGAACACCCGTCAATATTTTTGAAGGAATCGCGGATACTGTCTGCGTGATTTCTTTGGCGGAAGTAGTTTAAGTAGCTTCCCAACTTGTTCCAAGAGGGGAATAGGTCAAGGTAAGAGCTGCTGATATTAAGGAGAATGCTATGTTGCCCCACCCGACGATCTTTCGTCCTCATACCTGCTTTCAGATCATAAAGCGTCCACCCCCGTTCTCGATCGACCAGTAGTCGTCTCTCTATCTAATTAAAATAGATTAACCACCTTACAGGTGAGACATGTTTTCATTCATGGCGTT
>JAGRAT010000502.1 GCA_020434495.1 Bdellovibrionales bacterium
ACCGCCAGAAGCCTTTTCAGAAGACGTTCGGCGCGCAGACGCTGGGCGGCCGAAAGCGCGGCGTTGAGCAGCAGTACGGATCCGACGAGTACGGCATCGAGCGGCGATCCGAGCACCGCGCTCGCCGCGGAGCCCGTGGCGAGGACCGGCGTCAGCGGGCTGAACCATGACGACGTCCATGTTGGAGTCATCATCGGGGTGATCCAGGAGGTACTTCCTGGCTTCGTCACGGATAGCTTCCGTGTGGGCGTTCTTCTTCGGCTTCATGAGTTGAAAAGGGCCGTTAGGCCCCCCTCTCTGGTGTTGTTGGGGTTGGTTGGAAATGAGACCGCGGTTAATGGGCCTCAGGGGTAAAAAGGTCTTTGGGGGATCTACAGCAGCAACGACGAGCTACAGCTGTAGAATAGAACCATATAGGTTTCTCTATCTCTGTCCCCGAGTGAAGAAAGGGGAAGCCTTTCCTCAACCGGGTACAGAAATCATCTCATCTACCCCAGCCAAATTGTCTCCCCCACCCAAATACGGAAACCCGCCGAGCTTCATCACTATGACATCGGTGAACTCAGCGTTTGAACTTAGCGCTTTAAATGCTCTTTATACTCCTCCCGTATCGCTCTTTTCCTCTGTAAGTCGGTAAACGCTGAAAGAACTTTTTGTCGCATTTCTCGCCGCCACGGCTGCAAGCTGCTTATAATTCCGTCAACATCTTCATCGGTGAGGCCGTATCGAACAGCAAGGGCGGAGTTTCCAAGGAGGCTATCTTCTTTGCCGCGTAGGAACTGAAGGACCTGGGCATTTACATATTCTCTACAGTTCACAATATTTTTTGCTTGCCGCTCATCCTTTCGCTGCTCTTTTCCCTGATCCTTGATGCGCGCTTCTCGCTCCTTTCGCTCGTCTCTCGTTAATCCCTCCCTAAGCGCAATGGAAATCTCTCCTAAAGTCAGGCCGAATCGCTTTCCAAGTTCATGCGAAGGCTCAAGACGAGCAGATTCATCTTGTCTATAAGCATCAAACTCAGCGCGAATATGGGCAGCAACTTCTCGGACTACTCCTTGCCGATCCGTTCTTAATCGCTCGATATCCTGAAGACCAACCAACTTACAGAGTCTGTCTTCAACTTCTTCATCAAACTTATCGAGTACCGTTCGAAGCTTACTTTCCGTTGTTCCCAGATAAATCGCTAGCTTCCCATAACTATCAGCCACAGGAGGTGGCACTCGCCCTTCCACAATGTTTTCTATACCTTCAAACACTGAGCTATGCTGTTCCCGATACTGCGCGATCTCCCGCGCTCTCCTATTCACCTCAAGTTTTTCTATGAACGTCCGCTGCAAGTTGTCATCAAGATGAGCTCCGTAAATTCTTTTCAGAACTACTTCGTGAAGTTCAAAGGTAGCTGCAAGCTCTTCAACGGTGGTAATGGCCAGAGGGATCTCCTCTTCACCCGTTGCGTAGCGAGTTAATTTTTCTAGAACGGGTTGATACTTTTCTTGCAAGTCAGCCTCATCACGCGCTCGCCTGTTCGTATCCAACAATTCGGCGACCTTGGTACGAAGATCCTTATCGAAATGGTTATTCCAAGCCGTTTGAAAGCGCTTCTCGTCGGCCTCGAGATGTTGTCCAAGGTCAGCAACTGTGGCTATTTCAGCAGGAAAACTCCGCTCTCCTCTACCAATGGCTTCAAGTGGTTCGATGATATCTTGGTACTCAGCAGCTTTCCGCTTTGCCAACCTCGCCCAACGATTCTCATTGAGCTTGTCCATCAGCTGCTTACGTTCATCACTCTCAATGATTTTATCAAGAACAACTGACAGGTCGTAGGCCGATATCCCGAGGGCTTTTGCAAGTCGCGGCTGAGTGTGGAGCCTGTTTGGAATCTCCTCTTCGCCAGCGATGAATCGTCTGATGCGCTCAACGGCAGGAGCAAGAGCAACTCGAGCGTCTTCTAGGGATCTGGTTTTATTTGCTGTGCCAAGTAAGGTCTTGAGTTTTTCCCGGTCTTCATCAGTTAAATCTTCGGTAGCGGATTTATCGATCTTGTACTTATTAACACCCAAGTGCCTAGCGAGCGATCGATAACTATCAACTCCCTCTGGAAGCGCCATGGAACCGTCAACGAGAGCCTTCAAGGTGGCTGTTATTTCTCCACGACTCTCAGCAGTAAGGACGGTAAGATGATTGGTTCGAACCACCTCCATTACGGCTGTTTTCTCGTCTCTTTCGAGCAACTCATCCAGATATCCGGTGAGTTTTCCTCGAGAGATTGCAAGATGCTTTGCAAGCTTGTTTAAATTCGTAACTGACTCTGGTAACTCCTCTTCGCCACTCGCCAAAGCTTTTAATCGGGGAACGATTTCCTGCTTTAAAGCCTCTTCCCTCT
>JAGRAT010000503.1 GCA_020434495.1 Bdellovibrionales bacterium
CCCCAAGTCTCTCAAGTTGGAACTCTCGACAACGGTCAGCCTTACTCGATAGAGAACTGGGTTTATGGAGGCGTTCCAGCCGACACATTCGAGGACGAAAGCATGAGAATTACTATCTGGAAGAACGTGGTAGCAGAGGCTCGCAAGCTCGCCTCGGTGTACCTCCAGGGCGAGCAGACAAAGCACAGTTTTGGATTTAATGGTGATAGCCCTACCGAAACATGGGCGCAGCATTGCGATAAAGTCATACGAGCGCTCGAACGTGATACTCAGCTTGGTCTTTCTCCGAAGGAGAAAGACAAGTTAGCTAGTTCGCTTCGCTCTTTTGATCTTACCAAGTATCCACAAAGTCTTTGCCATGGTGATCTGAAACTCGATAATGTTCTCGTTCACCCTGACACTTTGGAGGTCATAGCGGTTGTCGATTGGGAGATCGCACGACTGGCTCCATCCATAGTCGGTGAGCTAGCTACAACAATTGAACCGGCCGTTCTTGATATCAAGAAAAACGCAGTACCTCAGTCTGTCGCTGAGCGACTGGCGATTCTTGCTGCCTTCGGCGGCAATCAGGAGGACCTGCAACGCGACCTCACAATATTCTTCGCGGCCGACGTCGTCATGAACCTCGATGATTATGCTTCAGTACTCGCGGAAGGAACTAGGCCGGATCTCGCCACCATGCGAGAACGCCTCGGCAATTATTTACGTGGTCTACAACCAGATATCGATAATTTGAAGAGATTTTTGGCTGCTAATTAGGGAAGATCCACTGCGGTTCGCTTAACAATATCAGCCAGTTTATAGTGAAAAAGGGAGCGGAGTATTTAATGTAGGGGAGCACTTTATGGACGATCTATTTAATGGAAGAGACCCTTCTCAACTCTCTTCTGCAGAACTTTCCGAAACAGCTAGTCGCGAGCTCGGTAGCTTGAACAGTGAAAATTCTGCTTGGCGAGTCCCTGCTCTTAAGCGAGTTATCTCTTTTGCATTTTACTTAGAAGACCCTCCAGAGGAGATGGTTAAGCGGCTCATTGAGCTTTCTTCACCGAACTTTGGAGCTCCGCCTGATAGCACGAAGGAGGAGAGATATTTAGCTTCAGCTATTCTCGCAAATTTCAGAGACGACCCTCGTGTGTCTAAGAGTTTTGTTGAACGACTGAATTTCGATCCTCCTGATACAGAATTTATAGAAACACTTTGTGAGGAAGGTATTCTCCTTTTTGGCCAAATTGCATCTGATATTGGACAGCTTTGTCTGGAGTCGTTCTCGGACACAGGCGCGAAGCATAGTTTATCCTCTTTGAACGCTATTACGCGAGCTACCATTCTCCTCGGTTGTGCGTCTACCAACCCAGATTTTCGTGATAAATTGGAAGACTTTCTTTTGTCTGACGAAGGAGTGGATCTGGTTGAGCTGATAGGGACAACTGGAAAACTTCATGGAGAAGCCGCAAACATTTTTGTATCTAACGATACTCGAGCTTTCTTCGGCTCCCGCCATCCGGCCGTACTCGAGATCTCAGATAATATTGATACCGACGGATTTGATATGAGAGGAGCGCTTAGGGCGCTACCAGAAGCTCTGGCTCCCAGTAAAACAGAACAAGCTCGTTTAGTCTTAGTCCATCGATGGCTTACTTACTGCAATCGGCCAAGGCTTCAAGGGTTGCCACCAACTCCTTCGCCAGATTCGGCGAATTTGGATTCAGAATAAAAAATGAGCGCACATAGTATGGAATTAACTCAGATGAACCCCACATTGCCTCAGATTGAATACCGTTAGGTGCAGTTCTTGTACTCCAATTGATAAGTTTCGTCTTCGTCGCACCTCGGATCTGCTAGTACTGCAGAGCTCCTTAGAGTCCCTTAATTACGGGCTATGAAGATGCCGGGCTCATAGAGCTCCACATTCCGGATCTCCAATCTACGAACGAGGATTTCCCACCAATAGGTATTACTTGGAAAGTTACGGGCGACAATCTACCCGATTTACTCACAGTGGATGAATGAAAAGTCGTTCAGCATGAAGTCGCCGGAGCCTTGGATAGGCTCTACCGAGCTATGGGTGGGAGCGGTCTTAATTTGAAAGAAGTCGAGGGGTACTATCGGGCTGAATAATCATCACGGTCGTTCGAGCCCGCAAGTGAATAAGGATTAGCCCTTATTATCTATTACTGCATCAGTACTGCTGGAACTCGCATCTTATGGGTGCGCGTTTGTTCGGGGGCAATCTAATGAAATTTCATCATCTGACTCGTCTTTTTTCTGCTTTGTATTTTCTTATTCTGACAGCAAATGCAACAGTTGCCGATGCTCAACCCACCCGTCGTGTGACCTTACGTGGTGTGTTGAACA
>JAGRAT010000504.1:0-2045 GCA_020434495.1 Bdellovibrionales bacterium
GAGCTATTTTTGGCGGCCCCCCCCACCTTAATCGCCTCTAGCTCTTCTTGAAAGAACTTTAGGCTTTCCTGCTTCAAATCTTTACTTATGGGAGCTTGAGCCATAAGACCTCAGTAATCCTAGCGTTATCTCGTTCTATGCCTCATCTTGCCCGCTTCCTGGCCATTTATGCAAATAATTTGCACCTTTAATGCGCCCATTCTCCTCACCCTCCTCATAATCCTATAGAGGCGACGTAGCCCCGGGTAAGAGCGCTTTTAAGAGGGAGTTATGAAAATGAAATCTATCGGGATTGGACTTGCGTTCCATTTACTCTGCTGTTTTACGGCAAGTGCTACTGACGCATCGGAAGCGGTTCCTTGGGAGAGAATAAGTGCCAAGGTATTTATGCAATGTGTAGATTTTGATGGCGATGCTCCATCCATTCCCAATGTTACCGTAGCCCGCTTCTGGATGGAGTTCACAACGGTGTCTGAACGAGTTCGGTCCACAATAGGAGAGCTTGAAGAAAAGGGATGGGGAGATCCTGAGATTTACAGAGACTCCGGACCAATTTTTGATACTAAAGCCTCCGGTGCGAGCAACTTTAGCGTCGTTCTTCCGGCCATGAGAGATCGTAGTCATGAGGGGCTTCCCGACTTTGCATTGGCGATTTTTCTCCTCAAAAACATGTACCTAATATCCTATAGAGAAGACGTCGCCAGTCATGCGTTTGCAAGCCAAGGTTTGAGAAGTGGAAACAAAAGAGGAGTTGCCGGGCCGGTGATGTTGACCGAATATGTCTGCAAAGAGGGCTACACTGCGATTACTGAGATAAGCGAGATAGAGATAGTTATTCCTTCAAGCCGTTTAGAGGTAGTTTTCTCGGGGGTTGAGAGCGCTTTAGATGGTGCGTTGAAGCCATTTACCGATGCAGTAGGTGAGTTTTTGAGCGACCACAATCCGATCGAAGCAGTGAACCATTCCAACGTTTGTGGTCGATACTTGAACGGGAGAACCTGCCTCGTTCCTCTTCGTCCCATGGGAGTCTCCGAAGAAGGTGAGTTAATTGCTTGGCACTCCCTTTACATGGGCGGTATACCGCTCAGAGCTCGTTGTGGAGCTATATGGTGGGAAGACCCGAGGGAGTGTACTAACTTTCAAGTTCTTGTAGACCCGTCGCTCACTTCATTCGATCAATCGGAGCAATAAAAACAAATCTGGCTCTAATTCGCATTCTTGAGGCCATCTCCTCCCGTCAATTCGGCCTTAATCTGGTCAAGGGCGGCGATGTCCAATTTTCTTACCACAAAGAAGCCACCATCAAAGGAGGTACTACGGTCCAACAGCCAAACTGCCTTCTCTCCCAGATAAACTCGCTCATCAGGGCAAGCTGAATTGGACAGAGGCGAAGAGTTCTCCGTGTCGATAAACAATAGAGGGAGCACCTTTTCAATACCATTCGGGGCGTATAGGTTCTGGATCTTCCTGCTGACCATCAGTTCCTCGATAACCTGCAACTTTCCTATCGAGTAGAAAGTTCTCGATCTTCCGTTTGTTGTTCGAAAATGAGAAGTAACCGAATAGTGCTTTGGCAAAACTTCTTGGATTTCGCCGAAAATTACCAGGTCATACTTTGGCAGATCAGTTTGCGGGTTAAATGGAATCTTTGAGCAGCCCCACGATGGCACAGCAAAGGCTAGCTGTAGTAGTCCCGTCGAGAGAGAAAATAAAAGCGATTTCATCAAAACACCCTCCGAGAGAGCTCACTGCAAAGAATAGAACTGGGGCATCATCAAAAACACTTGATGGTACCCACTAGGGGTCCATTCTGAAGTTACTGAACATGATTCAGAGAGACAACACCAGAAAGGAAATATCACTTGCTGAAAAGAGGAAACTATATAGATCCTCGACTAAGGGTGCTGAAATAACTTCTACTAGGGCGAAAATCCGAAAATGATATGCAACGAATGAGCGTAGAACCAAAAATGGAGCAGAAATTCGAGGCCAAAGAATGCGAACTACAAAGGCCAATTCTCTTTGTGATCTACAAGTTTAATGCC
>JAGRAT010000504.1:2085-2339 GCA_020434495.1 Bdellovibrionales bacterium
TAAAAACTCATTTGCTCAAAAATTATCGGCGTGGCACCAGTGCATTCAAAAATTCGACCCTTTCATGATACCCACGAATTTCAAATCCCCTTGTTACTTAAAACGAAAAATGAGTACTGACCATACTAACTGAATAGCCGAAAGGAGACAGTCAAAACTCTCAATGTCCGCAAATGCACTTATCCTCCACCGCAACCAGCTGGGACACGGCTTCTCAGGTTTCCTACCTACTAAGATCAGAAAAAGCAGACAAA
>JAGRAT010000505.1 GCA_020434495.1 Bdellovibrionales bacterium
CGAGCTCTCACTTACGACCCTCCTCCAAAGAGTCCGTAGTGAGAATCACCATACTATCCCCGGGGGCAACATACCGCATCAACGCTAAGCACGAAGACACTACTAGTAGTTATCCGCTTAGCAGTCACATCAATGCCGTACGGAATCGCACCACCAATCGAATCGATAGCGATAGCCGGGGCTATGAGAGCTGGATCCGGGTTCTGCATGAGTGGATGAACAGCATTTGTATCAAAGCTGTAGGTTAAAAGATATTCCGTGCTCGAGTTACAAAGGGGCGCTGCCGATAGCAAAGACGTTGCTGCTGAAAAGAAGTTTGAGTTGACAGCATTCACAATACGACAGTTCTCTACACCAAGTGATCCTGTTGGACCCGTACTTCCTATGGGCCCTTTTGCTCCTTGGTCACCAGCTACTCCGGCTGGACCGTGAGCCCCGGCCGCTCCCGCGGGTCCCGGAATTCCGGTTGAGCTGAACAATCCGGTAAGACTAAGCTGGGTTTCGGTGCCTTTGCATCGTCTTCGGACAAGGAGATCTCCTGTTGCCGATTGGCAGACGTTCTTAGTCGCAGCATGAGCTGCTGGACTAGTTATTACAAATAATGAAATGCCGATTAGCAATGGAAGGATAATTTTTACCATGGAATCTTCCTCACACCGATACTAGCGTGGACAACAAACAATAAAAGACTGAACCTGCACAAAAGTCGCTGCCGAGACGGCCTTAGCAGTGATCTGTACTCCAACTGGGATATTCCCATTGAGAATGAGATCTACTGAACTAATTGCCGGAGTTCCTGCAGCACCACCACTAGCTCCGTAGCTCCAGTTGTACATGAACTGCCCGTTGATATCGTTACAGGTAGCCGAAGAACTTGAGGTAACAAGAAACTGACTCAACGGACCATTCTTTTCATAGCAGCCAGAGAGATTAAGAAACTTGGCGGGGCCAGTATCTCCAGTATCACCTTTCGGTCCTGTCGCTCCGGTATCTCCTTTTGGGCCCTGAGGTCCGGCTGGTCCCTGTGGTCCTTGCGGGCCTACTGCGTTGTTCACACCAAGAGAGCTTAAGTTCTCAACATTTGCTAGCGTTTCAGTAGCGCGGCACTTTCTTCGAACTTTAAAAGCTCCTGTCTTGTTCGATACGCAAACTTTTGATGAGGCAGCAAGCGAAGCTTCCGGCAAAGCGAAAACAACCAAAAGTGCTATGACAGCAATTGAAGCGATAGTGCGGCACCTTCTCATGGTGAACGTCCCTTATACGATAGAGTTAAAACCGCAGCAGGATAGCATGAGCTTGAACCTTAATCTCCAGTGGATGCGGAAAATTCTACGAGGCCGAAATACCGCTCGCAGGGGACAATTTGTGCCCTGGGGCTATACTGCTAGCCCCAAGAATGAGCTGGAATACTTACTCATTTTCTCCAAATTCTTCAGACCCCCGTCCCGAGTCGCGTCACTTTACGCGGCTCTTTTTGCTCGTTGAAGCGGTGCCAGCCTCGTTGGTTGCCGAGATTCGAATCAGAATCGTATGGCCTTTTTTGGGGGCGAGGATTGATCCGCCATACTGTTCTTCTCCGGTAAGGTGTAAGTCGGTGCTTGCTATCTCGGCGCCCTTTTTTAACAGTGCCGCTTTTACGGAGGCAATTGAGCTTGTGCTCTGTATCACCGTAGTGACTTTTATTCTTAGTCTCTTTCCGATTCTCCGCGCAGAAACTTTCACCGAACCGAACGTTGGGGGGGTGCCACCGTTGGAGCCGTTGGGCAGGGCAACTCCACCTACAGAGGGGGGATTTAAGTTTGACACTGAGGATTGAAATGCGCCGACCACTCGAGGTTCTGAGAATTCAGAACCGGAAAAATCTCGCACAATGTTATTATCGAGAATACCCATGGGTGAAGTAGGGGGAGACGGACGGTCACCGCCATTGAAAGCAGAAAGGAGTGAGGGGGTGCTAGAAAGAATGTTACTGCTCTCCCTTGGTCTATAGTCTCCGTTCTCGGGATCTTGGAGTTCAGGCTCAAATTGATTGATAGAATTATCGGCCAATATCTGTGCAAGAGTGCACGTTATAATGCCCGCAAATGAAATTCCCGGTCTCGTCGTCGAAAGCTGATCGCTTTCGGCTGATTCTACGGGCAGTTCTTGTTGTCCCTCCGGGGGACCTCCCGGCAACTTCAGTTGCCTTCGGTATAAATTGCCAAGTTGGCATCCCTCGCTCTCTCCCTCTATCCCAACAAGGGTATCTTCATCACCGTTCCATATAACGTTTCCCTGAATCACCAAGTTATCATCACTTTGTTGGGGGGAAGGGATATTCACATCCCCAGATGG
>JAGRAT010000506.1 GCA_020434495.1 Bdellovibrionales bacterium
TTTCGTTTGATCCTAAGACCAGTATAGTTGAAACCCATGTTTCACGACTTCGAACGAAACTTGAAAGCATTTGCCCCCACATCATAATTAGCACAGTTCGAGGCTCCGGATATCTTATCAATGACGCTTAGGCTTTTTCAATCAACCGCATTTCGGTTCTCCGTCGTCTCCGCACTTGTTCTAACGGCTGCTCTTTTGGTACTCGGTTCACTTTCTTTCCTCTACGTTCAACATTCTATGAGGCAAGAACTGCGCCACCGAATCGAACAGGAAGTAGAGGTGCTTATCCAGGCCTATCGAGATGATGGGCTAGAGGAGTTATTCCACGACATAGGCGAGCGCCGCGATATAAATAAACGAAATCGTTTGTTGTATTTCTTCGAAAGTACAAAAGGAAGCGGAACATTCGACGCCATTCCTACTTTTCCCAGCTCATTCGGTTGGCATGAAGCTGTTCTTCCCGAGCCAAAAATAAAAGTCCTTTTGTATTCACTCCCCTTGTCTGAGGATCACTCATTAGCTGTGGGGGGAAGCCTAGACGGACTTGATAGAGTCGAGAAGATTCTCATTCGAACACTTATTTTAGCTGTTTGTTTAACTCTCATTATAGGAGCCCTTGCAGGAGTTTATCTCTCAAGAAGGTTCCTTGCCCGAATCGATCAGGTGAGTCGTGCGGCCGAGCGCATTGGAGATGGGAACCTTCACGAGCGAATAGTGACGGATGGCTCGGGGGATGATTTCGATCAGCTCATAGGAACGATCAACAAGATGCTTGAGCGAATCGAACTACTAATGAAAAGCGTTAAGCGAGTCTCAGCGAATGTCGCCCATGAACTTAGGACCCCTCTTGGGCATCTTCAACAGGATATTATGAAGCTTGAGGAATTCGGCGTCCCGAACGAAGAAGGTCGCGAGCTGATGAGAAAGGCAAAAACAGAAATTGACCGCGTGCTTGAGATTTTTGCTGCTTTACTTCGCATTTCAGAGCTTGAATCTGGAGAGTTGAAGTCACGATTCGCTGTACTGAATATCTCAGAGATCCTGCAAGAGCTTGCGGATACCTACGGACCAGTAGCAGAGGAACATAGGCAAAAAGTTGTACTTCATCCCCCTGATGCCAGCTTGCGTTGTAAGGGCGATAGGCGACTTCTAGTGCAGCTTTTTTCGAACATAATCGAGAATTCCATTCGTCATGGAGGAGAATTCGTCACTATTGAAATTATTGTGGAAGATAAAAACTCAATTTCCCGAGTCGTGATTAGCGATGATGGAGTAGGAATGACTCCTGAGTGTATCCAGGCTGCGGAGCGGAAGTTGGCTGATCTTGACCCCGGCAAAGCGTCTGATTTTAGTAGAGGAATTGAGCTCATTTTGGTGGGAGCCATCGCGCGGCTTCATGAATTTAAGCTGCAGCTCCGAAGCAACGCTCCTGGTTTGCGTGTAATGATTGAGTTTCCAACTATGAATTGATGGGAAAAGCGGATGAAACGGCTTGTAGCTGGCGAGTGAGAGAGTAGTACTCTTCACTGATCAATTATTTGCAGTGCTTTTCTACTCCAACAGCTTGCCCCCAGCGATGAGCGATAAGGGATAAGATGTCAGTTCTGATGTCAGGGATGGGGACGGTCGCTGCCGTGCTTGGCCGGATATGCGTCAGGGAGCTCCCTGACGCACTATTGGATGCTCTACGGTTGCATGCAGAGGGTCGGTTGCCCAGTCAAGAGCACTGTATACATCGTTTTACCGTTCACTCTGTCACGACATTCGAACACGCGCGCATCCTCTTGATTTCCATTTTGCGGACCATATGGATAATTTTCAGATGCGTACTCAAAAGATTCTCCGGCGCGAGGTCCTGTGCAACATGGGTTGTTATTCCAATTTGTTCGAATTCGTGTACGGTCAAATCGGCCTGTTCCAGAGAAAAAGTTTCCGGTTGAAATTGCCGTTTGAAGATCTCCGAAATACAACCCCCAATTAGTTGCGGTATGGGTTACACCTGGAACAGTCGACGACTGAAATTGAACAAATGTCACTGTGTTTGCTGGCTGGGTGGTATCGTGGATCGTAAACAGCTCTGAAAATGACAAAAGTTCTGCGTTGGCGGAACTCTGAGAAATGCCTACTGTAAGGCACAGAGTTATTAACCAAAAAGTGACAAGAGAAGTGAGTTTTTGTTTCATTTGAACCTCCATCAAAACAATTCGCTCATCTGGGCAGCTCACCTAACCCAGAATTAGTAGTGTTGTTGTTGTGGGGCCGAAAAGTGATACCGCCCGTGTCTCATGAAATTGAAAAAAATGGGCGTTTTAGAAA
>JAGRAT010000507.1 GCA_020434495.1 Bdellovibrionales bacterium
AACCCACCGCTTCGCGGCAATTTCTTTTGAGAACTGCTATAGCTCCCCCGCAATATCCTTCTCTTAGGGGGCTTTGAATGGGGTCCCCTAGGAGATTTGGATCCTAGTCGGATGGCACTGGGCGAGCGGTATAAAATAGCTAAATATCTCGTGAAATTCTGAACAGTAGAATTCTCGGACGCTACTGTTTCGAAGTCCACCAGCAAATTTTTGATTTAAAGCTTGGGTTCTTCCACCCTACTTCCCCGGACCGAATTAAAGGTGATTCGGTAAAGAAGTGCGTGGTATGAGGAATATTGATGTGGGAACTTCCGCTTCAGGCGGTATGGCAAATGCTCCAGTCGAGGGCATCTCCTCTACTATATCTATGGATCCCCCTGAACGCCCGCATCGTCCAGGTCAAGACGCGGATGCAAAGCTTAAACAGCTAATAGATCTCCTTGAAATTGGGCGAATACCACAGGAACTTGAAGAGAATCTTCGAATTGTTCCACTGGACTCGGACGAATCAATCGCTTTTCAAGAGAAGATGGAGCAGCTCGCAAAGCGCCTATTTCCCTCACACGATTTTGACAAGGAACCGGTACGATTCTTTCTTATGGATGAAGAGCAGGCGAATGCCTGTCATATCCAACATTCGAATCCACCACTTCTCGGGTTCTCCAAGGGACTTTTCGATCCTGGAAATCCGGGTGCGGTACAATCTCTCGATGAGCTTGCGTATATCCTCTGCCATGAGTGGACCCACAGAACCTTGGAGAAAAAGCTGGGTTCCGGCAAAAACTCCAAAGGGGAGGAAGCTCTGGCTGACCTCTCTACATTAAAGCCGATGTTCGACGCTGGACTAGATCCAAGAGCTGCCCTTGAGTACGTCCAACGAGTCATGGTCCGAGAGGCAAAGTTTCTGACCGGGGACCAAAATTTTGCTCGCATAATAGATGTTCATCCAATAGAAACTACCCGCCAAAGTGCCCTGGAGGCTGGATTGACCGCGCTTGAACGTCAGCGGGGATCTCTCGATAGGCCGAGGACGGCGTTACCGGCGGAGTTTCAGCAAAATGCGGCTGATGCAAAGCATATCTCTCACGTAGAGCGGTGTTTAGAGAGAGCCGGTTATAGCGAGATGGACACCGTTCAGAAGCTTCAGGCGCTAAAATTCTTTGTTATCTCCAACAACGATTGGCATTTCGCAAGGCAGCGTGACCTCGGAAAAGAAATCCGAGCGATTCGAATTGATCCCAAGGAGCAGGCACAAGTAAATGCGCTTGATGAGCTGGTCGATGGAATTCTCGAACTTTTTAAAACCGGAGATGCCATCGCTGGAGAGCATCTCTATATGATGGCAACCGTTGCATCCAGGGAGCCACAGATCACTCCAGTCCTCGGCCGCTTAAAGAAAGTAGCAGAAGCCGCCAAATCGTTTGTCGAAGCCAAGGATAGAGAAGATATTTTGAAAGCAGCGGAGGTGTTCACTCAAGTAGTGCAGGCAGAGCCTCTCTCCAGCATAAAATGCGCTTCGGACTTTATGGGGAGAATCGACTGGCCAGAATTTAAGTTCGTTTGCAAAGTTGGAAAGCAAACCCCGTGGCAAAAGCATATTAATGCTATTCAGCAGGCAGCAAATTCCCCTCGGAACGCTGTAACAGAGGCTCTTCTCCATCTTGGAGTCGATGAACAACATTTGTATCAGAGGACTCCTCCTAAACAGATGCTACGAGCATTGGAAGGAGAGCCTGTTTGCTTAAGCCCAAAAACGAAAGCTCTCCTCTTCGAAACAATTCTTGAGTCACCTGGGATCGTTTCGAGCAAGCGTTCTGAGCAGGATAGTCGTGCCGCCGATCAGGTTGTTCCTGACGTAAATGCTTACGTAAAGGCTGAAGTTCTTCTAAGATTTGCGGAGGGTCGTTACCGCGCCGCATTGAATGCTCCGGATGAATTGCTAGAGGAAAAGCGAGAGGAAATAAGAGTTTCTACCAAGTTAGCAGGACGTTTAGTTCGAAAGCCCAGCGGCCCGATGTTGGAACGAGCTCTTCGGTGTGTCGGATTGGAACAGGCGAAGGCAGATCTCGATTTTTTCTGCGAAGTCAATTCTTCATTGTTTGATAATAGCCTTCCGGCGCAAGAGGGGCTCTTTCGGTTAGCGGATGAGCTACTTGAAAGTGATTTCGAAAGGGGAAGAGAGTTTTACAGAAAGATTTACGGAGTAGATAGCAAGTCCTCGCTGGTCAATCTGGAGAGTGCCTCCATCGCATATGAGATTAACGCGATTCAGATTCCAGCGATTATGGGGCTTATTCGTGTCCCAAATGAAG
>JAGRAT010000508.1 GCA_020434495.1 Bdellovibrionales bacterium
AAGCTTTAGCTCGAGTGTCGAACGGTTTGTTCGAGAGGCCGTAGAAGATCCGAAGGTGCGCTCCATTAAGATGACGGTGTACCGGGTTGGGGATCAAACACCGATCATTCCGTTACTCGTAAAAGCTGCTGAGAGAGGGAAGGACGTTGTCTGCCTTGTCGAGTTAAAAGCGCGTTTTGACGAAAAGAGAAATCTTGAGTGGGCACAACAGCTAGAAGAGGCTGGAGTGCATGTTATCTTTGGTATCGCAGGTTTGAAAATTCATGCGAAGACTTTGCTTGTAGTTCGTCAGGAGTCAGATCGGGTGAGGTGTTATGCCCATATTGCAACAGGGAACTATCACTCTGGCACTGCCAGCATCTATACTGATTTTGGATTGTTCACTGCCAAAGAGGAGTTCACCAGTGAACTCGTCGACTTTTTCAATTTCCTCACAGGGAGATCTTTGAAGCAGGACTACAAGAAGCTGCTGGTTGCTCCCTTTAGTATGGAGAGTAAATTTCTCAACCTCGTGGGGCAGGAGATGAGAAATGCTCAAAACGGCAAGCCCGCACAGATTATTGCCAAAATGAACAGCTTAGAAGACCGAGAGATGATCAACGCACTCTATGATGCATCGAATGCTGGAGTTGAGGTTCATCTCTTCGTTCGAGGAATTTGTTGTCTTCGCCCAGGGGTAAAAGGCATGAGTGAGAACATTCATGTCGTGTCAGTCATCGGGCGTTTGCTCGAACACTCCAGGGTATTTTACTTCCGTGAGGGGAGGGAAGATCCAATAGAAGGGCTATTCTATATCTCCTCTGCTGATTGGATGTTTCGTAATCTTCATCGTAGAATTGAAGTTGCTGTTCCAATTGAGGAGCGCTCCCATCGAGAACGACTGTGGGGGCTTTTCCAGGTGCTCCTGCAAGATAACGTGCTTGGCTGGGAGCTCAATGCGGATGGCAGCTATACTAGGTTGGCTAACGGTTCTGAACGAAGGGGGCTCGGCACGCATGAAGTCCTCATGAGAAGAGCAAAAGAACTTTCTTTACAGGCGAATCCATCATGATTGAAGTAGTTGTTGTTCGTCACGGCATCGCCGTTGATCGAGATGAGTGGGATGAGGACGATTTTGATCGACCTCTTACGGAAAAGGGTGTTGAGCGAATGGAAAAGGCCGCGCTCGGATTAAAGAAGATCGTTGGTGAGATGAACGGGGTGGTTTCAAGCCCGTACGTCCGTGCTAAGCAGACGGCGGATATCCTCGGGAATACCTTCGATTGCAAAGTTGAGGTGGTAGAGCAGCTTGGATGTGGGCGATATAAGGAGTGCAAGGCACTGCTTCCAACTCAGGGTAGGTATCTATTTGTTGGCCACGAGCCGGATCTCCGACAGTTTGCGGCAGAGGCTTGTAAGATTTCAGCTTCCGGAATAGAACCTTTAAAGAAAGGTGGGGCGCTCTCGATAAAGAAAGGTCCGGCGGATAACTGGGCTATCAGTTGGATCTTTCAACCTCGGCATTTGCGATCTATCGGTAATTCATTGGTTAAAATTGCGGCGTAAACTTTATGTGTCGATTTCTTGCTTATGTTGGTGCTCCAATAGTGATGAGTAAACTCCTCCAGGAGCCGGAGAATTCCCTTATTAATCAAAGCCATCATTCTCGAGAGCGAGATGAACCGTTAAACGGAGATGGTTTTGGAGTAGGATGGTACAATCGTGATGTCCACCGTGAGCCTGCTGCTCTTCGCTCCGTACGTCCTGCTTGGAACGATAGAAACCTAGGTGGAATTGCTCCGAAAGTTCGCTCTGATTGCATCGTTGCTCATATTCGTGCTGCAACGAGGGGGGAGGTTACGGAACAGAACTGCCATCCATTTCAGTTTAATGAACTCATTATGATGCATAATGGAACCGTCAAGGGATTTACCCGAATGAAGCGGATTCTTCGACAGCAACTCTCTGATGATCTCTATGACTGGGTGAGGGGGAGTACGGATTCGGAGCATTTCTTTGCGCTGTTTTTGGAAAACTTACAGGCCCACAAGGAGGAGGTAACATTGGCAAAGGCCGCCAAAGCACTCCCGAAAACGATTGCACAGATCGAAGAGATGAAAACTCAAGTTGGGGTAGATGATCCGGTTACTCTGAATCTCGCATTTACCAATGGAGACTGGCTTTTAAGCTGTAAGTACGCGACGCCAAGCACAGGAACTCCAAATACCCTCTACTTCTCGCAAGGTACCAGATATGAATGTGAGGATGGGGTATGTAGGATGGTGCAGTCTGACCCATCGGAGCGGGCTGTTCTTGTGGTTTCAG
>JAGRAT010000050.1 GCA_020434495.1 Bdellovibrionales bacterium
TAAACGAATGTCAAGACAAAGAGCTCTAAGCGCACTTCATTCATCAAAAAAGTTTGCCAGCTTCAGCTTATCCCCTTTCACGGCACTTCAAGAATAGAAAAAACTCGCGGCCACCTCGCCTTTTTCAGCTTGGCCCACTCTGAATCCGGTATTCCTATCGGCAGGTAGCATTTTATCAAAAAAACAGGAAACTTCTCCGTCATCTTTACGATTATCTTCTTGAGAACTGAACCGTCCTTTAGAATGAAGTACTTACAAGGAAGACTCCAATGGAATCAGCATCCCACAATTTCCCAAAGTCCTTTTCAGAATTCGAAAACTCCCCTCTCAAAATTGAGCAGAGCCAATCGAAACATGCCGAATGCTTAGCTTTCATCGGTAATCACCAAAATTTACTGACATTCATCAACAAATGGTTGGAGGACGACACACACTCTCTCTTAATCGCACCTGCAATCGACGATGAGAGCGATAAAACAATTGGGATATCCATCATTCTGAGAGCTGAGAGTGAAGAGCTTCATGCTGTCTATATTACTTACGAGGAGCTCAACGAGGCATACTCGAATCTCCCATCGCTTGCCAACTATTCATCGCTGCCGAACGATCCAGACCTCCTCAATAGAGGCCACATAGATGTTGATGATGACAAATTCAATGCGGCTCTTGGTTTTGACGCTTTTGAACTCTTTGACGGAGATCTTCATGCCCCACTACTTACTCCCTCTCAGGCACTCCAGTACGCTCTTTCGTATGCCATCTCTGGATCCGGAGAAGCAGTATTTGAGAGGGTTTCGGATGACGATCACTGCGAATTGGAGCTCCTTGATACGCCGCTTGAACACACCCAACTTTACCACGTCGACCTATTCTATCGCTGGAAGGAGCCGGTAAACGATAGGATTCCAGGATTTGCAACTTATCTTTACTACCGCTGATGAAGAGTGGCGGTCACCACGATCTTTAGTGTGAACACCTTAACTGCGGATTGGAGATGAAAGAATCTTCTGTCAATGCACTTGATCGCTCCACGCAATTGGCCATTTAAAATGAGCAATGCTAGGGAAGCTACCATAGAGGGTTCGAGTCAAGGACGAACCTCTACTTACTTGCAATGAGCAAAGAAGATTTCTTGACCGGAAGCGCTTACCCCGGTGAAGGCAGAGACTATTCACCCCCTCGGAGGAAACAGATTCTGCAGTGGTGCCCATACTTCAGCGAGTTATCCGAACCTTGCCCTGATTAGCGAAGGGCGAACACCTCATAAAACGGCAGTTGGCCCCCTCGCATGAAAGGAGTAAAGCTTCATAGCCCACTGACCGAATTGAGATCTGCTACCGCAAAACAAGAAAACCAAGTCTCTCTCATAGAATCGGTCTCAGATGAAAAGCTATATATTCCTAATCTCTACTCTTCTCATTCTTCAAGCATGCGGAGGTTCGGATAATTCATCTGGAGCAATCTCTACTCGTCACTTCAGTGAGGAAGACATTGTTCAGAACGAGTCATTAGTGATTCTCACAAGCGATCACGTCCATATGACCCTCGAAAGGGCTTCCGAACACCTACGGTCGGATACCGGTGAAGTTGGAACGGATTCTATTCCAATGCAATTTCCTCCGGGGATAACTATCATCTGCCATGAGCACGATTTTGTCGACGGAAGAGCCCTGGCTACGGACGTCCTTGGGTCCGACTTTGAATGCAGACAAATCTCCAGTGATGATGTCATACAGGTTCCAAAGGCTATATCCGACGACAATTGTAAGATCGCAGAAGATACCGAAACCTGTCTTGAAATTGATGCTGCGGGGGGTGAGTACACAATTCAACTTTCAAATTCGAGTCAAGATAAAGATTACAATGTCGTCATCACTCCTTCCGACTTCAATAGCTCTCCGCTAAGGGCCCTCTCGCGCACTCTTTCAGTGACCGCCTCAGAGCGCATAGAAGGGACGAATGAAATCTCCAATCCAGCTTTGCACTCATCGTATCGTTCGGCCTCTGTAATCATACAAAATGATACCCAAGAGGAGCTCACTATTTCGGGGTTTGCTGTACTACAGGGGGTGTGGCAAACCGAGCCAAGTTATGGTGACGATATTTCTCCATACTCATCAAAACAATATGAATTAGTCTCCAATGATGCAGGAGTAGGTGTTCAAGGATACTTGCGTCTTCAGACTCAAGGCGGATTCATTGCCATAAGCTTCCGTCGGCCTTGGGTCGGGAAATTTCAGTACTCTATTGGAAACAAGGCAACAGGGGTGGCCTATCACGCTCAGCTAGAAGAGATTGACCCTGCGGATTCAGCTTTAGTCATTACTTTGGAAGAGGAATCTTTATAGCTAACCTGCAGTCGCCATAGAATTGACCGCTTGAATTCCAAAGGATCTGACCAGGAGCTTATTACTCCGCTAGTTTATTTCAACTCCCCACGAATGAATTGAGCGAGCTCTACTAGGAGAGCTCGTGATGTGCTGGCATCAACTGGACCAGTTGAACTGGCAGGGGTTCCAGGTAAGCCATTATCAATTTTTGGCAAGAACTCGAGAGAGGCTCTGACATCCTCCACTACTCGAGTAAAAATTCGCACGGGAAGTAATTGCTCTGGAAGAGGAAAACCCTCTACTGCAAGAAGGTCACGAAGGGTTGCTAATTGGCGCTCTGCCCTACTCGCATGGTAGATGGCTGCGCCCTTATTATTCAAGGCGAGAGGAGAACCTCGCTCTGTGTTTACCACAGCACCAACTGCGTACGAGAGGGCTCTACCACCGGCCTCGCTGAGACTTTTGTATACAGTTGCTACCTGCCGCAGATCGATCTCTTCACCTTGAAGAGCAGGCATAGAAATTTCACCGAGGGTATCTTCAACGAGACTCCGGAGCCCCCACCCCTCATTCGGATCTCCTTTAACGCGAGCGGGCTCGAGCTCTCGCTTGGTATCGACTTGCGGGTCTTCCCTTGCTGGTCGAACCGCCGGAGGAAAATGTTGCGCTTCTAAACTCATATTTCTCTCAGTAACTGCGAAAGAACCTACCACGGCATGAGATCGGAACTTTGCAAGAATGTGATTATCTTTTGATGAGGACGATGTTAGAGGGATAAGAATTTGCTTGTTCACAGGAATGCTAACGGCGAGAGACTGTCCGAAAGCTATGAATAATCGCTTAATGCTCCATGAGCCCAGCATTCTATCCGTTTGATTTTCAGATCGAATCTAAAACAGAGCCCGCAGCGGTTTCTCGCCGCATCCTGTTGCGGCTACGTCAAAATGCCAATGTCACATTTACTATCATCCCGCTGGAGACAGCTCCACTGCGAGCACCTCTGGGGCTAATTCTGAGTACGACGACTCATTCAGGCGCGTGCCAGTCGAGTTTATGAGTTCACGAAAAGATTTCTTAATCATGTAAATGTCGTCTTTGCCACGAATGAATGCATAAAAGGCGACTTCATTTTTGTTTGGAATAGACGGATGTTTCTTACACCCAACCAGCGCAAAAACCGAGTCATCTTTTCTTCCTGGAGGATTGACGACCTGATTAATGCTATTACCAGGACACGCTTGGATGACCGATTGAGCCTCGACTTCATACGCTTGACGAGAAGACATACGTCCGGCAAGCCCGCGGTAACCACTTACGGTTAACATTGAATTCCATGATTCGATCTTTTCGTTCGGAGGGATAAGCTCAAGCCGAAATACAGAACCCGAGTCTACCCGGCTACCAGGAATCCAACCGACTGGAGTTTTAAATGATAATGTTTGACTATAAATATGTACTGTCGAGTCAATCAACGGGATAGCCAACGCCTGCTTGATACCCAATGAGAAAATAGCCCCGAGAATAAAAAGAGAAACCATTTGCTTTCGGTACATATACTCCTCTCTTATGAAACTTAGCGCCGCCAATCTAATCGAGATACCTAGCGGCTATCAATACTGAGAAAAGGGAACTGTCACTCTCTACTACCAAAGAAAGGCTCCTTGGCCCCTAATCGAATGTCCCAATAACGAGGGACTCTCCCCTTCCCTACGCACCCATAGCCAGATCCTAAATTCGGCGAAGCTACTTCACGGCAAACATACACCGCCACTGAAGGGAGTCTGAAAAGTCGAATTCCAGGGGGAATAGTGCGTAGTTGTTTTTGGTTTTAACGCGATGGTCGCGCAGAACGCAAAGGAGGATACACCACCTTCACAGTGACGGTAACAGAATTCGAGTCAACTCGCCTGAACTTTGGTAGGTAGAGGCAGACCACTCCAAATCTCAAAAGCTTGATAAGCTACTCATTCAGCTAGCTTAACTTTACATTTTGAAGATTGGCGATTGCAGCTATTCGATCTAGTCCTTCATCAAAGATTGGCACTCTCATCGATGCATCCATGTATGAAGCTAGCTTTTCGAGATATTTATCGAGCTCTGAAAATCCTTCTTCTAAATCGTTAACGACGAGTCGAGAGAAAAAGGTTTGGGTGACTTGACCATTCTCAGAGTCATGAGATTCGCCCGTGGCAATAGGCAGCTGATCTGACTTCAAGGGCTCTGGAGATTGACCTGAAGTATTCTGCAGTGGAGTTTGATACAACTTCGGAAGACGTTCAATTCTAAGATACTCAAAAGGGAAATTAATAGGGCCAAATTGTCCAGCAATACGCCATTCGGAGTGAGCGGCCAAGACACCTATGGCAACGCGAACGGTTTCGTAATCCTTTGGAGCTGGCAAATCTGCAGGCAAATTATCAATTTTATCTTTGAGCGCATTGGGAAACTCTATTAGGATCCGTCTCCTATTATCCTCAATAACCGTCTCGCAAAATCGCATGAATCCCTCAGGATTGGCTCCGGTTGCAAGTTCAGCCTCGAATTTTTTCTCTAAGGTACTCACTCCACTAGTAGAAGATTCCTCCTCGAGGAACTTTTCAAAAAAGAATGCCTTCTGAACCTTCAACAAATGCCTATCTTTACTATGGTTCCACCATTTAATATTGATTTGCTTATCCTTAAACTGGCCATCAGTAACCCTGTAGGTAATGTTCTCATGCCCTCCGTCACGGGTTCGATCTATTTCTTCAATAAACCCAAGCTGCAGGGCAACATCAAATGGTGAGAGTCGACCTAATCCGCCTTGCTCAGTACTTCCCCAGTAAAGAGCGTCCTCTGTGCCTTCGTGTTGCCAAAGAACTCCCTTTTCATTGAAGACCTCTGCACCACGCACGCGTTCGGGTGCTGGAAAAGCTAGAGGTGTATTCGGCAAACGACGAATTCCTTCATATTCCTTTGGAATTTCTCCTTGTACGGTCGGCCATTGTTCTGATTCATAAGCATCTGAGAGCTCCTCGACAATAGCGAGCACCCTGCTCTTCTGCTTTTTAACAGCTTCTCTTGCTCGAGTAATCTCTTCTGCGGAAGTTGCCTTCTGAATAGCATCCCTTGCACTTAAGCCTGAGGTAAAAAGCTCTCTCAGCTCTTGATTATAAGTACTTCCGGCAACTTCTGGATGGCGAATACGAGCCTCTAGATACGCTTGAACTCCCTCTGCCCAAACCTCTGGGTTTGGAACGCATCGATCAGACGCTGTGGAGGAGCCATTAAGCTTAGCAATAGAGGGGCTATCCGCTTGGAGAATCTCGCTTATGAAAGGTAGAAAACTCGCATTCTGGATGGCTTGTTGTCGGGCAGCGATCCGATCGGCAAATTCTTTACCCGTAAAATCTCCGCTAGGGACTCCAGTTTGTCCAATCGTATAGGAATCAAGCTTCGCTCTTTTCCAGAGAGCAGTGACTGAAGAAGCGTAATCGCCTTGGTCAAACCCATTCGTTCCTCGAGAAAAGTCATAATCCACTCCTTCAGCAGCTTTGTCATAGATTTTCAGGGCAGATTCGAATTGAGCTTTCTGATCCTCTCTTTGAGCCTGATGCAGGTCATCTAGTATGTATCCCGTTTTTTGCAGCAGCTCCTCGAATTTCTTTTTACTGAAGTTGCCCAACTCAACAACCTCTTCCAGTGTTTCTTGGACAAGTTCTATGATTCGTACCTGTCCCTCAATAAGAGTAGAAAACCCTTGTTTCAAAGTCTCTTGGATCTGGTTGAGCTGCTCGCTCAACATTTTAATCCCTTCCATCACAGGGTCAGGCTTTCCAATCTGCGTGGCCATGCTAAAGAGACCAAGTGCCATAGTTACAGTGTTGGCACCAAGAGCAAGTGAGGAGATTGATCCTGCCGCTGAAGCATCGAGCCCACTGCGTAGTACGAGATCAGTGAGCTCAAGACAAGTCGAGGCGAACTCCGCAGCAAAAACAACCTCAGGGGAATCAGTGAACGAACCGACTGTCTTTGCCAGCCCTATAAGTGGTTCAGCCTCTTTTCTAAACTGCTCGAGCTGTTGTCGACCTTCAATGCAAGCTTCGTTTCGTTTGAAATCATTAAAAACGTCTAAATCCTTTTGCGAATAGTTTCCTGAAGCTACTCCGTCACTTAAGGCTCTCCCCGAACTTGCAAGAAACTTTTTAAAAGACTCGTCTTCTAGAATTCGCTCTATCTCTTCAGAGCGATCAGCTCCACTAGCTATCTGGCTCTTAGTGAAAACTAGTGCGCTAGAGGGCACGAGGTTAGGCCAGCTCTGCTCGATAGAATCTTTGACTGCCTCAGCCAGAACTCCTCTAGCTTTTTGAGGATCGCCATTCTTGGAATGCTCGGCAGCTTCTCCCATCTTGATTCTTACGGAGCGAGGAATTGCCCTCTCAATCTCTTCTACAGATGGATTGAGATTAATACCGACATATTCACCAACGGCCGCATCAGTAAAGACAGCCCCCCTGAGGGTCCGCTCCTCTTCTCCACAGAGCGATTCTTCTAGTAACACAGCGTCGTTTGCGATGCTTCGAAAGTCGCGAGGCGTATATTTCCTTCGGTTGTTGTTCCAATCCGTTCCGAAATCAACAGCAGTCGTTGTTAAGAAGGTTGTTACCCCGACAGCTAATCCAACAGGTGGGGCTGCGACTGCCCCAACTACCAACGACCCTCCTGAAAGAGCTGTATTTGTCCATCTAGCTGCACCCGAACGTTGCTCTGCCTCCCTTTGAAGTCGAGAAGACCGCTTACAAAGGTCACCTATAGCGTCTTCGTCGAGGCTTCCGCTAGTGCAAATGAACTCAGACATGCCACGTACAGCTTTATCAAATAGCTCCTTTTTAACAGCTGGATCTGCCTCAGCATCTATGCGCGCCTGCCAACTTTTGGCGGAATGCGAAACAGCGAGCGCCGCCTTACATAAGCGCTCAGTCTTCTGTTTGGAATCTAGTTGGCTCAATACGTAGCCGGTCTGCATAGCACTTCGAAACCACGTTTCATTTTCTAGAAGCACAGATACAGGGTCATTAGAAATGGATTTAGATCGCGTGGGATCCTGCTCGACAGTTTCCCTGGCTCGTGCGACACCAGGGAGGCAGACCCCTATCAGAGCGGCTGTCGACAATCGGAGAAAATCTATTCTTGAGATACTGAACTCATCTGGCAGCGTTGTTGATGGCTGTTGTTGTTTTTGTTGATTTTCTCTAGACAAACCCTACTCCACACAAAGAAATGATCCGCTGAACAAGGTGTGTTTTTAATCCTGATAGCTGTGGCCTTCAAGAAATAGGAAATAATCCTCCAAAACACCCGAAAAGTTTAGCAATCCTGGAGCACTAATCTAGTGTTCAGAACCAAATAATTTGTCTAATACTCCGCAGTGGAACCATATCCTCCACTCAACTTAGCGGAGATATTCTCCGCCCTAAAGTTACCGCCACACGATTTAGGTTGTACCAATTCTGAGTTCTAAATCCTCACAAGATCCCCAATTTTAGCGATCTCACAGTCTCCTTCTCTGATCCATTGAGTACTCCTCTGTGTCTCTATATGATTCTTGGCTGGAACATTTGAAATGGCTAGACCATGAGATTTTTATCTCCATTATTTCTTGTCGTCTTTCTCGCTCTCCCGTCTTCAACGCTGGCGAACACCACCGGGATTGGTACGGACCCTGTAACCTCGGAAGATTATAGCTGCGTACCCAATCAGTCTAAGAACAAGAGCAAAATTCAGATTGCAAACAGCAGCCGTGGAACGATTCGACTCTTTGATAAGAAAAAAGCAACTGCTAAGACAAAACGCTCCTTAAAGCAGACACAAAAGCGAAGACAGAGCGCCAGAAAAAGTTTGGCACAATCCAACAAAAAGCTTAAGCGACTTCAAAGCAAACCTATCATTACTGCCGACGTGGTTGCTGAAACAGAAGCCACTCAGCTTAGAATTAATTCTCTCACTACCCGCATCGGAGAACTCGATGGCCATATCGCCATACTTGGTGAGTTGAAGAAGTCGATTAGCAACTGCGGGCAGCAGAATGATGTTGGCGGGAATTTTACCTTAGTAAGTGGTTCGTTCACAGCCTCTAACAAGAGGATATTCTTTTATGCGTACTACGTGTATGCGATTGATAGTTGGGATGAGCAATATTCCCGTATCTGCGTATTCGATAATCAGCTTGGACGAACACGAGAAGTGACGCCGTTTTCCCCATTAAGATGCATCGCCCAGGATCCAGTTGAAGGGGTCAATACCTGCTACGCGGACCCGAATGACGTCCTGGAGGGCCGATGGTATGTCCAGGTTGATGGAAGAGCTGGATATCAAGAACCGGGGACTTGCGATCCAAAACCTTGGATGTGCTCATTCTCCGAGGCGATTGGAAATCTAAATGCCGCCATATCCGGCGCTTCCTACAGCTTTGTTGGCTTCCTAAAAGGCGGTCAGGATTGCGAAGATCTGTAGATTCTCTCCATTCTCTAAAGTGAAATGCGAAACTCACTCGACAGTAAAGAAGCTGCCTCTTCAATAGAGAAACTTATTGTCGTATCTGCGCCGCCACAGTAGCGGTGAGAAAGGAGAAAACTCCGATCAAATGCGAAGGAAGCACAAAAAACAATAAGAACCTCATTTTCTAAAACTACCGCGCCTTCCGAAACGGAGAAGTAAAAAAGAAAAGTCCTAAGAGGAATATTCCTAAGCAAATCCATCTACCAGTGTTCTGTTGTGTAACTATGCGTGATTGAGCGGTCCGAACGAGCTCTTCGGGAGAACGCTTTCCGGCCTCTATCAGATAGAGATAGGTTTCGTTCGCGTCTTCTATTGGATAAAGGATGCCGTCAGATAATTTTCCGAGGATACTTATCTCGCCAAGGGGGAGATAAGAAAATGTGATGCGAATATCTCCCTCTTCTGGGGCTTCCTCTTCTGCTCGATTTGAAAACTCTCCGTTAGATAGGCAGAGAAGAGGTTGCGTTCTATATGCAGGAACTGCCTTTATTCGGGTGTCATCACAAGGAATAGCTTCCCCTTCTAGCCGCCAGTCGAGAAGCTGACTTGAGACGGTGGACCCCGCCACCCGGAGAGAATCTGGATAAATGCGAAGATAAGTAAATGGCGGTTCACCCCCTTTGACCCAGTCATAGGTAACGATTGTACGACCACCTTCAACTCCAGGCTTTGTCACCTGTTTTGTCAGCCGTTTCACAGTCCGCTCAAAAAAAACACCCCGGACTTTAATGTCAAAGAGTTGATCAACGAGATCTTCCTCTGACTCCGCTCTGCCATGGACGTAAGCGAAAGGGTGGTCCTGCGATGGGGATTCCCTTGATTTATCTTCGTATGCACTGAGGATCTCGTTAAGAGTTGTTGTCGCTCCTGACCGTTGCGCTTCAGTCCAGAGATAACCGCAGACGGCAGCTGCCATTATCAAGAGGCCTAGGACGATAGCTCCCACTCTCTGAGCCGTGGTGTGTTTTTCGTCATGAACCATGAGCTCTCCTTTGCCCTTACGATAAAGTGTGACCACCCCAGGAGCGATTAGCGATAGAATGTGAAAGTTTAATTCAGACAGCTGAAATTGCAATTGGCAATTCCACGCCGCCCAGAACAGCAAGAGAATCGCAGCATGGAATCATCATTGACTTTCTATAGCGGTTCGTATTTGCTCACCCCATGAAGAACGTACTCCATCTTATCCTTTGCCTCCCTTTGCTCGTCTCGTGCTCAACTTCCTCCTTAAGCAATCCAGAGAACACCCATACCGGTGAAGCACACAAAAATGTTGTACACGAAACTCCTTTAGACAACAGCTCCGCGGAACTTAAACGAATCAAAGCGCTGGAAGGAAAGTGGCGCACCACGACTTCGATGTTCGGCACAGAAAACGAAGAAGTGTTTACCGAGTATAAGATTACTGCTGGTGGAAGTGCGGTATTAGAAACCATCTTTCCAGGCACGCCTCAGGAGATGGTATCGGTTTACTTTGATGATGACAGCGGCAAGCTCTCAATGACGCACTATTGCATGATGAGAAACCGTCCTCATTTTAGCCTGGTGAAAAGCACACAGGACGAACTAAAGCTGGATGTCATTAAGGTTGAAGGCTTAAAGTCAGCGAACTCCCCGAGCATGGGAGCCATAACTCTCAAGTTTAAAGACAATGATCACTTTTCCTCCACCTGCCAAAGCGACGGAGACTCTGAGCAAAACCAAGGCCCAATGACCATGAACTTCACAAGGGTGAATTAGCGATATAAGAGCGAACTCGCACTTCCAGAGACTCTACTTCCAGAGACTCAGCTTCCTGGCTCGATCACGGAGAAGTTCCGCTAACAATAAGCCTGAACCCATGGTTGCAGATTTCTCGCTACTCCGAGGGCAAAAAAATCACCACCGTCATACCGGTGGAGTCTCCTCGAAATACATTCCTCTGGTTTTATCTCCCATCTTTCTCCGAAGGAAAACTTTTTTCAAAAATCTCTTTATCTTCTAAACATCAAATCAGGGCAAGTTCGTCTTATCCTTTTCACTGCACCTCGACAATCGGAAACGGCGTAATCGCCACGCGTTGTCGACACCTAATTTTCTACTCTTAGTAGAACATTAAAGGTTTTCACTCTCTCAAATGAGATTAACGCCCTACTTTCTGAATAATATCACTAGAGAAGGGGGATGTATCTCTACGCCACGAGACCTCACCAACCGACTCAATTCATTTCGAAATATTGATAACATCAAAGGGGACAAAAGTGATAACTACAGAAATCAACAAAACTCCATCAGAAGATGAGAATCCGATCGATCCACCTAAAACAACGATTCCAGAAGCCTCGCCTCAATCCGGAGCTCAGCCGCTAGCCCACCAAGAAACTTGGGTCGATCCGCTTGAAGGATCCAGTCTCGGAGTAAATCGCAAGCACGTTCAATTTGATGAAGTTATCAGCATACGGGAAATGCTAAGAACGGACCCTCAGCGTGCGGAAGCCCTCTTCCAGCGAGGATTTGAGATTTATTGTGAGGCATTTCCAGATCCTTCAGAACGAGAGTCTGCCGAATCACTCCGAGGATATCTTGATGATCCTTCCACTGGATTCCAGATGATCGTAGTGACCATGAACGGAGCTGTCGTTGGTGGTAGGAACTTCGGTGCCAAAACGGCCGTATTAGAGAATGGAGAGAAGTTCCCTATCGCCTGCGGAGAACACTTGTATATTCCAAAAGCACTTCAACGACTCGGCTTCGGAACGGAGATTGTTAAACAAACGAATGCCATGGCACGTAGCTATGGTGCAAGTTTGATCATTTCAGAACAGAACGACCCGTTCCTCATGACACCAGAGGAGAAAGCACTTGATGCATCGGCCGGTATCTCACCGGAAGATCGGCTAAAATTTTGGAAAAAACAGGGCTATGTAGCCTTTGATTGTCCATACGCTCAACCATCTTTGGATGGAGGCGATCCGGTGTACTATCTTCGCCTTACCGCTGAAATTCTCGATCGATCAAAAATACCAGAAAGCGCAAATTTTGATGGGAAATCCATCAACAGCGATGCAGTTCTGGGAATAATGCGCGCCTACCACGGTGGATTCGTTGATGATTTGGATAGTGATCCGACATCGGTAATGTTGAAAGAGAAACTGCTCTCTCGGAAACGAATAGATCTTATTGATATTGAGCAAGAGCGATCCTTTGCCCAAGATCGGGTAGATCTGAGGTAAAAGGTGAGCACTGCGAAATTCTTGGCAGTGCTCATAGATATCAACAACTTACAGGGGCAGAGTCCACATTTGAATGCTTCGTTGCCATAACTCAAGCTGCAAGCACAGTTTTTGTGGTTTTTTGTAGCTGAAATAACGTGCCTCTGATTAGTGTGTACCCGCACTTCTTGGAGCACCGGACCGTTTGTGGGGGCTCTTACATTGATTTCTCTCGAATCTCGCCAGAAGAAACTTTCTATTCTTATCGTTGATGTCCTCGCTGAACACGGCACTCTCTCTGCTGAGTCAATACGCCAAAACGTAAGAAATCAGAATCATGAATACGCGCTGTCTTCTGTTTACAAAGAGCTGAAGGGTCTCATCCATTCAGGAATTGTTGTTAAATTTGATACTCAGTACACACTCAGTATGAACTGGGTCGTTGGGCTCATCGAATTTTCGCAGAAAGTAAAAACTCGCTTCATTGAGCAAGACTTTCCCCGGTATATCCTCCCCAAACCTGGAGAGAGAAAACGGTGGAAGTTTACGAGTTTGTTTACATTGAACGACTTCTGGAATCAGATAAACATCACTCTGGCGAAACAGTGTCAGGACGAAATTTTGTACGAGTACAATCCTCACCAATGGTATGACTGGATTAGTCTCGTTCGAGAGAACCAAACCTTAAGAGCTTTTCAGAAAACGAAAAAAGACATTTATGTAGTTGTTGGTCAGGACTCATGGCTCAATCGATGGCCAGAAGAAAGTGGGGCTGTAGCTGGCGGAATGTACTCTTATGGTGGAGAGAAATTTGGGACCCGAACCGACTGCCATCTTGGTGTTATGGATGATTATATTGTGACTATTCGACTATCTCACTCAGTTGCAAAGTATATTGATGAGTTAGCCGCTACTGTAACTTCTACATCGACTCTGGAAGATTCTCAGATCGATGCTTTGGTACAGATGAAAGTACGAGCCACAATTTCCTTAGAGAGCAATGAGGTGAAAGCTACAAAATTGAAGCAAAAGTTCTTGAATCATTGGGAAGAACGATTCGCGCATAAACCAATCTCATAGACCGTGAAAAGCTTAACGACTGAAATCTGGGTGGCCCGCGCCGTTATTTTTTGCGAGATTTCGTTGCCCTTACTATCCGTCTATTCCGTGTCTATTCGAATGCCACCGCAATTCAAAACGCTTCAACGGTCGGCTCTTGGGACTCAATCTCTTTTCCCTAAAACTCGATAATAAGAAGAATCGTAGCTATCACGCTTTGACCAAGGCGGGGCTAGTGGTCGGCTCTCTTTTTCTCGGCAACTATGCGGCGGATGTCTTCTCCTGTAAAGCCAATCTTCTTCGCAACTCGAATCGCTTCACTCGACTTCGATACGCCTTCAATAACTCGAAAGGTAGGTTCACCTTGGGTGTCCAGCAGAAGGGTAAGCGGTGTGGCGAGTTGCTTCTCTGAGAGAACGTTCGCAAGCTCGAGATCATGTGTAATGACGACTGTTCCGCTGCCAAGCTCTACACATCCGCCGATGATATCTTCCGCAATCTGTAACTGCTCCTTGGCACTGGTACCTCCAACAATCTCATCGAATACTACGAGACTCTTTGGGGTGAGCTCCATGAAGGTATCCTTCACCGCCTGAAGCTCCTCACCAAATCTCCCCTCGCTCTCCAGCCCGGCAAACACTGGCCCCTGATACCTTAACCGGTCAGCGACCGAAATTGTGGCAGCATCAACTGGGATTGGAAGCCCCAACTGCGCCAGCAATTGCGCCTGAAATAGAGAGTTCGCCAAGGTGGTCTTCCCCCCACTGTTCGGCCCAGTGATCGCCAAGGCTTTTCCTCCGCCAATTTCAATATCATTGCCAACGACCTCCCCACTCCCGCTCCAAGATAGTGTCGGGCTTCTTAAGTTCTTAGCAGAAAAAAAGTACTTCTCACTCTCAATCAGAGAAGGGAACTTCCATCCACGCTTTTGAAGGTCAGTAGAGGCTCGAGAGAGAGAGTCTAGTGTTTCCAATTCCGAGACGAGATCGAAAAAAAAGCGATTCTCACTCTGTTCGTTTCGACTAGTAAAGTTTGCAGCGCTTCGATCTCGTATGAAATTTACTAATTGAAAGCTCGTCAGCCAGGTCATAAATCCCATAGAGCCCGGTATTAAAGCGCACAAGAGAACGTTTGCAACCTGTAGCCTATCTATAGCACCAAAATTAACACCTATTCCTAAAGTCCCAATTCCCACCTCCTCACGAGTCTTTACACCGCCCCAGACCGCATAAACTTTGTCTCTAAGAAGAGTAGCATCGGGATGCTCAAGCACTTCATTCGCTCGAATTCTAATATCATTCCAATACTCACTCTCCGTTTCCGGAAGAGTTGCGATACCTTCCAATGTCCTCAGAACTGTTTTTCGGGCAATCCCTATGTGAGGGCTCACTCGACCAACATGACGCAACTTTTCTCCAATAGCTTGAAAGAGGTTTTTCTTGCGATGGTCTGCTAAGCCGGTAGCTCGAAATCCCCTCACCGCTTCCTGATATCCGGTAAGTAGACTTGATTTTTTAGCTGCCAAATTGCCTATGATACTCCTGACTGCCTTCTGAAGATTCGGATTAGTTTGATACTCCCAAATAGCACACCGCCGATCTTCAACCTCTGGTATCGTGACGGCAGGAGAGGAAACATGGCGGTGCATTCCATATCCGCTGCAAGGAATTTTGCTTCTATCGATTTTGCTGAGCAGTGCATCAATTCTCGCATATCCAAATGCTGTCGACGAAACGACCTCTCCGAAGAGCTCCGCTGGAATGGCACCAGGGGTTTCTGCAGGTCGTTGATAAATTTTGAGTCCGTCAAGAACTGCTGAGAGGGACCGAGGTTTGAATGTGTAAGGGGTTGCAGGATCTACATAATGTTCGGGGCTCTCAACAAGACGCTCTCCAGCAAGCGACGAA
>JAGRAT010000509.1 GCA_020434495.1 Bdellovibrionales bacterium
CCTTACTTAGAGCTTCATATTAACCGAAAAGAGATTGCCCGTTATGGACTTTCCATAAAGGCGGTTCAAAGCGTAATTGAAGTCGCAATTGGCGGCATGCCGCTAACGGTTACGGTGGAGGGCAGGGAGCGGTATCCCGTTCGGATTCGTTATCCGAGAGAGCTTCGGGGATCACTAGAAGATCTTGAAAAGATCCTCATTCCCACACCTACTGGACAACAGATACCGCTCGGTGAACTTGCAAAGATTGAATTCATCCGACAAGCACAGGTCATTAAGAGCGAGGATACGTTTCTTGTTGGCTATGTCGTTTTCGATATGAAGAAGGGCTTTGCCGAAGTTGATGTGGTTGAGGAAGCCGGGGCATATCTTCAGCAAAAAATCGATTCAGGTGAGTTTCAATTACCGCCTGGGGTAAGTTACTCCTTTGCGGGAAGTTATGAAAACCAGGTGCGTTCAGAGAAAAAGCTCGCTGTTGTACTTCCGTTAGCACTCTTTTTCATATTTCTCATTATCTACTTCCAGTTTCGCTCTCCTGTAGTCACCTTGCTGATCTTCTCTGGTGTATTTGTCGCCTGGTCGGGTGGATTCCTTATGCTTTGGCTATATGGGCAAGACTGGTTTTTTAACTTCTCTCTTTTTGGGGTGAATTTTAGGGAGCTTTTTCAGATGCGGCAGTACAACTTAAGCGTTGCCGTTTGGGTTGGATTCTTGGCTCTCTTTGGGATTGCTACCGATGACGGGGTGCTCATTTCAACCTACATCGGTCAATCCTTAAAAAAGAACACTCCCCGTACGAAGGACGAGGTGCGCGAAGCTATTCTCGAAGCCGGGAAACGGAGAGTGCGACCTGCTCTTATGACAACTGCTACGACCCTACTTGCACTTCTTCCCGTCCTTACTTCTACGGGCAGAGGCTCAGATATTCTCGTTCCAATGGCGATTCCTTCATTTGGTGGAATGGCTGTAGCAATGATCACCGTATTCGTGGTTCCGGTTCTCTATTCTCTTTATGAAGAGATGCGTTTACCACGAGGTGAAGCGAGTAACGGATAACATGTAATGGAGACTATTATGAAAAGAAGAATACAGGCACTAAGCGTTCTTTTGTGGGTGTGCGCCTTATTTTTGCCAACCGCTCTGTTTGCACATGAAGGGGAGGATCACGGGGAAGACTATCATATCGATGTGATGCATATCATGGAGAATGGCTTTCACGGCAAACAGGATGGAAAAGTGGTGGAAGTAGTACTTGCGCCGGATGTTTCCATAGAAAAAGAGGGGAAAGCTATCACTTTTAAAGACATAACGGTCGGTGACACGGTGCTTGTAAAGGGTGCCAAGATGCCTGGAGACAAGATTGGAGCAACGAAAATTACAGTAGATTCGAAGAGTGCTGGACCAGATTCCATGAAAGAAGGGCACGCGATGGGTCATGAACATATGGAAGGGCATAAAGAGATGCATGCTGATCATATGGAACACGATATGAAACATGAAGGTATGAAGCACTAAAGGGAATAATGAAGAAAGGGCTTTTACTGCTGACATGTCTTGTATTGCTAGTTGCTGGTGGGGCGCTTACGTACCGTTATCTTCGGAGTCACGGGTTTAGTGCACGGGTAGAACCTCATCCTATAGAGGAAGCATTTGCTCTGACCGTAAGAAAGCTCGTGACACCGAGGAAGTTTCTCGAGATGAAAAATCCTCTTCCCGCGAGCCCTGTATATATTGCAGAGGCGCGTAATCACTACGCCGATCACTGTGCAGTGTGTCACGATGTGGATGGTTCAGGAGAGACGAAAGTAAGTAAGGGGCTTTATCCACCAGCGCCCGATCTTGCTTCTAAGCGAACGCAAGAGCTCAGCGACGGAGAAATTTTCTACATTATCCGAGAAGGCATTCGGTTTAGCGGAATGCCCGGGTTTGGCGGGGAGGATAAAGAAAACTGGAAGCTCGTTCAGTTCATCCGCCATATCCCAAAGCTCTCTTCTGAGGAGCTCGAGATGATTAAGGCTGCAATGCCCCGAGCGGGAAAGGATTAGGCGTTTTCTCAGGAGGTTGTTTTTATTGAAGTTCTGAGCATGAGGAGTGCTTCATTGACAGATACCCCTAGGGGGTATATGATGCGCTCATCAGCTTAGTCACAAAGGAGAGAGGAAATGAGTGAACATTCATGTTGCGCAAATCGTAAAGAGGAAGCTCATTCCCACGGAGTAGCGCCGAAAGCTTCTAAAAATCCCCCCCATTCAGAGAGCGATCAGATTGTCTACACCTGCCCAAT
>JAGRAT010000510.1 GCA_020434495.1 Bdellovibrionales bacterium
TCCCGTAAAGCGCCCTCAGATAGCCGATCTCTTCCGAGATCTTCAATTGGCCCCATACTGCCGACTATTCCTGAATCTGTGCCGTAGGCCAAGAAAACTGAACGGAGATCTTCAGCATCATGAAGAATCAGTGCATGCCCATTTCCATCGTAGTGAACTTCTCCATTTGCCTTGGAAAGTTCAGGCGCTAACCGAACCGTTTCTGGAACACTCTGCCTGACATAATGGTCGAGAAGTTGTTGTATCGCTTCACTTTCTTCAACGCGTTCAACGCCTTGGCGACGAAAATCTATTAGAGAACCATTTCGTCTAAACGATAATCCGGTTGCCTCGCCACATACCGCGACAAGCTGCTCGAGTGAAATGTGACTACTAGCGCCAAAGGATCTTTCGACGCGACCCCGAGGATCGAAATTGTCCCCAGTAATGAACATCAGATCTCTGGAATCAGCTGTTGTCGGAAAAAGAATGGCTCCCCGTTCGGCTTCTTCAGGAACAATGGGCGCGATGAGTTTTACTTGAGGAACTCCAAGGTCGATAGCGACGGTACGGTTGTACTGATCTCGCAGTTCATCAGTTTGGGACCCCTCGTGTTGCGGCCGATTTCCTCCTAAGTCAGCTTCCATGGGTTGCCTTCCTATGTTAGTGCCCCGGCACCAAATGATATAGTTATGCCAATTTGAGACTGAGCGTGTCCTGGCGGAGGGATTGGCGTTATGCGCCGAGTTAATTGTTACTGAAAGGCGCGATGGAATCGTTTGTAGAGGAATCGTTGCTCAGAATTGATGCTTCCAGGAGGAGCATCGAGCTACACGTGAAGCAGAAAAAGCAGAGTAGTTTAAAGGAGTTAGAGAACGGTATCAGACTGCGAATAAGTCCGAGAAAACTAATCTACTGGATTGATTAGAAAAGACGCTCAGTATTCACCGAAAGTCCTTAGTGAGGAAGCTCCGGGAGAGAAATCCACTTCACAGAGTGTCTGGAGGTTGTCTAAAAACAGGAGGCACTATCCAAAAATATCCGCGCGGTAAGACTTTAGCGATGGAATCCTAGATCGAAATTCTTTGACTTGTGTAAAATCCAGCTCCCCGACTATTAACTCTTCTTTCTCCTGACTACCTTCTGCCAACACGTCACCAGTCGGTGAAATGATGCAACTAGCTCCATTCTTCGGAGTTTCTCCATCATTCCCACCTCCAACTCTACCCACTCCGATAAAGAACGCTTGATTTTCTATCGCTCGAGCTTTTGTGAGCACATCCCAGTGTGCAGGACGCGAAGCGGGCCACGCTGAACAATTCAGGAGAACCTGAGCACCTTCAAGCGCAAGAGCACGATAAAGCTCAGGGAAGCGGAGGTCGTAACAGATCGTAATCCCCCAAACAGCACCTCCAATCGAAACAAGACAAAGGCTCTCTCCCCGGGTAAAAAACCGATCTTCATAAGCCGGTCCAGGCGAAAACAGATGTAACTTACGATATTTTGCTTGAAGCTGACCGGTAGTATCAAAGACAGCTATCGAGTTATAGACGCATTCATTCTGCTTTTCAGAAAGACCACAAATAATATGAATTGCGTTTGTAGCAGCGGCAGAACTTGCCCCATCAAAACAACGCCCCGGCCAGGGCTGCGCACTCTCAGCAGCAACTGAAGTAACGTACCCCGTGTCTGTCATCTCAGGGAAAATTACAACTTCGCAATCGGCCTCACGAGCTAACGCTGCATACTTTGAAAACTTCTTACAGTTCTCACTCAAATCACCAACAATACAATCAACTTGCGCTAGCGCAATACGCACGACTCTTCCCTATCCATACTTCCACCAACACCCACTCGTTTTAATTTACCATCTCACCCCCCCGGTAACTAGTACCCCTCAACGGCACCCTTCCCCTCAGTGCCAGGAGGCTGTCTGAAAAATCTCTACACATTCTGCGTTTGATTTGACCTTAGAATAGGACACAGAGTTCACGAAGTATCAATCGGTTAGTCCATCGTTTTTAGAGAACCTTCCGATACCATCCCTACCGGAATGTGCTTTTTTAGGACTTCAAGTTGGACTTGAGGTTGTATCAGAGCGATCTTTTCAAGGACGAAAACTTCGCTTCAGCCATAGCTCATTGGCCCACTAATTGTGCACCTGATATTCAGGGCTATTCCTCTTCAGCTGCGACTAGCCCTCCTAGGTACGGCTTGTCAGAGTCGAACGACGACTGCTCAATCCGTTCGAACTGTGGAATGTCAAAGGTGGGGGGCAAATCGAGCATTGCTTCTTAAATG
>JAGRAT010000511.1 GCA_020434495.1 Bdellovibrionales bacterium
CATTTGGGTTTGGCGTAGCTAACACCTTCAAAGTATAACGCAGTCAGAGTAATTCTAGAGTAAGAGACAAACTATGAATATGGAATCTCCTCCGAGTGAATTTGAAGGCCGCCTCGCTTCAGGGAAAGATTGGAGAGAGATTGTAGCATGGGTAGGAGATCTCCCGCCGATGCCGCAGGTCGCTGCTCAAGCTATCGCCATGGTAGAAGATCCCGAGACTACCGCACAGAAGCTCACAGACCTCCTTTCAAAGGATGCAGCACTGGCGGCTCGAGTTCTGAAGATTGCAAACTCCGCGATGTTCTCCAGACAACGAGAGATTAAGACTCTGAATCAAGCCGTGATGGTAATCGGATTTAAAGCGCTAAAGGGAATCATCGTTGCTGCCACTTTGCGACAACTCAACAAACGATTCGGGAAGACAGAGAAGCTTATCTGGGAGAACTCCATGGGGACCGCCATGTGCGCAACTCAGATTGCGAGACTCTTAAAGAAGCGTTATGTCGATGAAATCTTTTTGCTTGGCCTACTCCACTCACTTGGCCAGATTGTGTTCCTCGCACAGAACGAGACTTCAAAGGACTACAAACTTGTCCTTGATAAAATAAAATCTGACGGGGTTGATTATGCCACAGCAGAACAGGAAGTTTTTGGATTTGCCCATCCACTCATCGGCGCTTTGGTAGCGAAGAAATGGAACTTTTCACCTGAAACTTGCCAGGTAATTCTCCACTACAGAGATCCGCTTGAGGGAGCCGCTCCAACCAATGAGCAGGAAGAAAAGACCGCTATTGTTAGACTTGCTGATGCAATTGCGCATAGTGCTGGTATCGGATCGCCCGAAGGGTACGGGGAACAGGATGGAGAGATTAAGAAGTGCCTCGCTTATCTACAGGCTGAAGGAAACACCGAAGAGCTTCTTGAAAAGCTTGTGACTGAAACCCGCGAACAGTTTGAAAACGAGGGAAGTATTTACAGCTAAGGGAGTTTTCCCTGAGGGCCCTTTTCAAAAGGCTTCTTGTACAAACGAGCCCTCATGACCTTGGAGCTAGCCTTCTGAGTCGTCAGAATTAGAAGTGGTAGCGTCACCCTCCGCTTGACCCTCTGCCCACAGAGGGAAACGGGTGGAATATGCAGGATTGTCGAAGATTATCTGGACACCCCTTCGATTTTTCAGATTTACAAAAACCGGCGCTTTTAGGTTCGCAGTTGTTTCCCGTGGATCAGGGCGAACCGTGATGATTACGAGAATTGCAAAATCATCCCCTTCTTGAAGATCAATGTCCTTATCCCCAATTGGAGGCTCGAGCTTATACTCATCCCCAAACTCGGCCCCGTCGACGATAACAAATGCAAGGCCCGGATCCTCGACTGACTGCAGCCAAGAAAACGGAGGCTTATGTTCCAACATGATAAAGCTCTGGGATCGAGAAAACCCGATTAACCCAGAGGGTAGCTCGATGACAGAGTGTGCCGGAACCCGAAGCTCTCCGAATCGAGAACTCTGTACCGTTATCATCTCTGATTTTGACTCTTCCTCACTCATCACGAACGCTTCTTTCGCCGCGTAACTACTTGCGGCCCGTTCCCGTCCTTACCACCCCCACCGGGAGGCGTAGACCCAGGATCATCATCCCCATCATCGTCACCAGAACTACTCCCTCCACCGCCACTTAAACCGCTGTGGCTTGGGGCGACCTTCATTGATGACAGCTTACTTACTCCTCGAGCAGAAGAATCTCCCTTCTTCCCCCAAGTAGCCGAGAGCCCCTCAAGACCAGCATCAGTCGCTGATACTTGCGCTGCCGCTTGCCTATTCTCTTCACGAATCTGCTCGTAAATCTCTTCCCGGTATATCCGGAGATCTTTAGGAGCATCTATCCCAACTCGAATCTGGTGGCCCTTTATCTCGACGATGGTGATCTTCACATCATCGCCGATATAAACACTCTCACCAGGTTTTCTTGTCAGTATGAGCATATCTTGCCTTCCTTGGCGCTACGGCTTGCGAACAGAAACTCTCGTCCAGCAAAAATTCTTCTTCTTTAGTTAAGATGCTGGCAAGAGGAGAAAATATGAATATTTTTAGCGGATCACCATCCTAATTCTCAGTTTTTCGGCCCGAAGCGTAGCTTTAAAACAACGTTTATGGATTTGCCCCTTCAAATGCGGCACGGACTCTGCAGTATACTATACTAGCCGCCAATGAAGATGCCCGGTTCTCACGGTCAAAAGCTGCTGGGCTTTTGCCTGTTTTTAGCGGCTAGT
>JAGRAT010000512.1 GCA_020434495.1 Bdellovibrionales bacterium
GTCCTCCAATAAGTTTGAGGATAATTCGCGTATCCACTACGTAATGATCTCCACCTTTTTGCCAAAGAGCTTTTCAAGCTTTGTGTGAGCTCCGCGGGTGATGAAGAGAATGAGATGATCGCCGGGTTGTAAGGTGGTGCTGCCAGTTGGAGTGATGAGATCATCTCCTCGAGTCATCGATGCGCAGAGTATCCCATGTGGAAACTTTGCCTGAGAAATTGTTTTACCAGCTATCGGCATCTGTGCTTCAACAACAACTTCGATAAATCCAGCGCCAAGGTATCGTAGCGAAAACTCCGAGATAAGCGCCTCGGTGTGAATGTGTGCGAAAATGGCGCTGGCAGCAGCGGCTCGCGAGCTAACAACAACATCAACTCCAATAGCTTGAACCAATGGGAGGTAGGATGCCTTGTTCACGAGTGCCATCGAGGTCCTAGCCCCCAACTTCTTTGCGAGCAGCGCGCTTAAAATATTGTCTTCCTCATCGGGGGTCACCGAGACGAAAGCATCTATTTCATGAATGTTCTCCTCTAAGAGGAGATCTCTATCCTTTCCATCACCGGTAAGGACGAGGATGTCGTGAAATTCATCAAGGAGGTCGTTGGAGCACTCCTTCTTGCTGATGATCAGCTTCACTTGGATGCCTTGCGCTTCCAGCTCGTGGGCAAGCGTTCTGCCAAGTGGTCCACCTCCCCAGATCATCGCGCTCTTCGCTGGAGCAAAGGTGCTTCCAACCATCTCAAAGAGCATTCCAATTCGCTCAGGAGGGGTAATGCAGTATACCGTATCATCCTCTAGTAGCTCGTCATTCCCTCGGGGTACTACAAGCTCACCGTCGCGCACGATAGCGATGATAAGGAGATGAAGTTTTTCGCGGAGGTTAGCGAGCTCTTTTAGCTTTCGCCCAAGAAATGGAGAGTGGCTCTTCACATCAAGGCCAATTACTTGAAGCTTTCCTTCGCAAAAGTCAATCACTTCGCGAGCTCCAGCGACTTTCAATAACCTCAGTAAATAGTCTGCAGCCGCTTGGATCGGGTTTATGGTGAGGTCAAAGAATTCGTCGACATGTTCCTTGACGATATCTTTATGGGCAAATGAGATTCCGCGAATTCGAGCGATACGCTTTGCTGCTGGGTTCAGTAACTTCGCCGTGATGCAGGCGGTGATATTAATCTCGTCCTGATTCGCAACAGCGATGAAATAATCTGCCGTGTTCAAACCAGCTTTCTCGAGTACCTCAGGCAGACAGCCATTTCCAACGAGTGCCTGAACGTCCAGCATAGCTGCCGCTGCAGCAAGCTTTGCTTCATCGCGTTCAATGAGAACGACATCGTGTTGCTCTCTCACAAGCTGTGCAGAGAGTGTCGTTCCAACATCCCCCGCGCCAAGCACTATAAACCGCATCGGTCTCTCTACTAAAGGTGAATTCCCCTTGGGGAAACTCCGGAAATCTTCATCGTCCCCCGTATAGATATAGATTCCTTGCCACATCCTCGGATGCAACCATCCATGGTTTGTCTGGTCACTGGCAATACACTGTTATGCCATTCTCTCACTTTCTTTAATAAGTACAACCGCTTAAATGCGATAAGTCACTGTAATGCGAAATCCTCGCATATCAAGGTGATCTCCCACAGTTGTGCTTCGAGGGAGAAGGTTAAAGGCGGGCGCCTTGAGCACGTTGGTCTTGAAGGTCGCCGTAGAGAGGTTTTCGGCAGATGGCTGGGAAAAATGATCCGAAGGTTCAGAATGCGGTAGCCCCGCAGCAGGTCTCAGACCTTGCGACACCTCATACCGATGGCGAGCCTTCTTACCGTGAGCAGTTTCGTCAGGCTGCTGCCGAAGCAATCAAAGCTGCCACCCCTGCGCATCAACATGACAAAAGCGCTATCGCTGAGAATCACGAGCGTCTCCAAAACGCAGGGATGGAAAATGCTGCGACCAGTGTAAATCCGACTGTTGTCTCCAGAACGACTTCTACCGCCACAACCTCCTCAAAACGGACTGAGCAGGCGTTCGAAGATCAGCGTTCAAGTGATCAGATCCTCACCACAAAATCCAGACGGGGAAGAAAGGAAAGGCGCTTCATTCCAGATTCAATTCAAAGTTTGGTTGATGTCCTTGAGAACTCTCTTTCAGAATCACAAATTCAAGAGGTGCTCGAGCAGGCTATTGAAGATAGGGCCCAAGGTTCTGCCTTACAGATTTCACAATCTGAGTTAAAGGAAGCGACCGAGGCAATATTTGAACAGGTGCGCCTAGCACT
>JAGRAT010000513.1 GCA_020434495.1 Bdellovibrionales bacterium
TTCGATAACAATCTCAAAATTTCCAAATAGAGCCAAACAAGAGTAACGAGTAATGCGAAGGCACCGTACCACTCCATATACTTCGGAGCAGAGCGACTACTAGCTGCTCGTTCAATCAGGTCAAAATCTAAAGCCAGGCTAAATGCTGCAATCCCTACTACAAAGAGAGAAAAACCGATTCCAATTGGGCCAGAACCATGGATATAAGGCATCTGGGTGCCGAACAGGTTCATTACAATCGAGATGAGATAGACAACAGCGATCCCTCCCATTGCGGCCACCATCATCATCTGAAATTTTTCGGTGACTTTTACAAATCCACCACGATAAGCCGCAAGCATAGCGAGCAGTGTCCCGAAGGTGAGCGCTATCGCCTGAAAGATTATTCCGGTGTTCAGGCCAACACTTCCATCAAATCCACCCTCTGCTGCTGGAACTGCAGCGGCATAGAGAAGCGAGATACCGCCAAGAAAGATCCCCTCGAGAATTGCATATAATGGTGTCAGCAAAGGCGCCCAAGAGTGCTTAAACGAAACAACCAACGCAACAATAAACCCAGCAATCATGCTGCCAAATAGCACTGGCATGCTGTGAAAGGTGGCATCCATGAAGGACCAGTAGGCCGCTCCCATCGTAAGAAGAACAGCGATGAATGTCCGATTAACCGTCCCTTCAATGGTCATGACATCGCCAGTGGAGGCGTACTCTCCAGCAAACATCTTTTCAGAAAGTACCGGATTTGAAGATCTAATCATGGGAAATTCCCTTCACTTTAAAAGACGACTCAAAGAGAGTCAGTTCATGCTTGCTAACTGTATAATCACTCTTTTCTCAGTATTCTAGTTCGAGATGGCAATTTGCACCATCTCTTGTCAAAGTAAGTAGTTGAAATTAGGCATTCTTAGCCGGGTTTATCGGGACAAATCTCATGCTTCGACTCTTATCCGCTCTCCTTTTGTTACCCGCCGTCGTAGCCGCGGAAATTTCAGTCCCCGTTGGATTTGAGGCTCAGCTTGTACATTCAGGCGTCGGCGGCGGTTCGAGGCACATCGCTGTTTCAGCTCTCGGTGACATCTATGTACGTCAACGAGCTAACCCAGGAATTGTTGCGATACGCGGCGATCACCTTGAAAGATTCGAGCAAACCTCCGGAACGGGTATCGCTCTTTTTAAAGGCTATCTTTACTACTCCTCAACAACAGAGATCTTCCGACAGAAGTTCAAGTCGAACGAGCTTGTCCCCAGTGGGGCTCGCGAAACAGTGGTTTCTGGAATGCCAGGCGTTGGTGGGCACGCAGCAAAACCGTTTACCTTCGACGAGTCGGGGCACCTTTACGTTACACTGGGAGCACCTTCTAACGCTTGCCAACGATCTCAGCGAACCAAAGGATCTCCAGGTCTCAATCCGTGCCCACAGCTAAAAGAGGGAGCTGGAGTTTGGCGCTTCGCTAGTGGAGTACTCAATCAACAGTTCCCCAAAGATGGCATCCGGTATGTAACAGGGATGAGAAATGCAGTGGCTCTTCGCTGGAATCCTACCGTTGGACATCTTTACCTTGTGCAGCATGGCCGAGATCAACTGAACCAACTCTTTCCAGAGTACTTTACAGCTGCGCAAAGTGCAGAGCTTCCCGCAGAGGAATTTCACCAGGTCTCAGCTGGGGCGAATCTCGGTTGGCCATATACCTATTTCGATCAGCTAAGAGGTGAACGAATGGTTGCGCCTGAGTACGGGGGTGATGGGAAAACAGTTTCGAAAGACGACCGTTTCCAGCGGCCGCTTATTGGATTCCCAGGACATTGGGCACCAAATGATCTGGTGTTCTATACCGGGACCGCTTTTCCAAAGAGATTTCACGGGGGAGCATTCATCGCATTCCACGGTTCTTGGAATCGAGCACCATTTCCACAACAGGGGTACAAGGTGGTTTTTGTACCGTTCAGGGATGGCAAATCTGACGGTTCTTATGAGGTTTTCGCTGATGGTTTTAGCGGGAATTCCAAGCTTGCGTCACCTGGAGAGGCTGAGTTTCGTCCCATGAGCCTAGCGCTTGGTCCGAAAGGCGAGCTTTTTATCGGTGATTCGCAAAAAGGAAGAATTTGGAAGGTTGTTTATGGCGCAAAGTAAAAGCATTCCAAAAACCGACCCAGTTGCATTTTAGCTCCCTTGTATCTAGGCGTGAACATGACATTTATCCTTGTCTGTGCAGAGTGCGGAAAGAGAAAGGTTCACGCCCAGGCATAAGGGGAGACATTCTCA
>JAGRAT010000514.1 GCA_020434495.1 Bdellovibrionales bacterium
ACACATTTCAGTATTACGGTGATTACGCTCACGGATATACCCCTAGTACCGATCCCTTTCAGACCAGAATAACTCGCGCCATTTTCAGGGCCGGAAGAGCTCAAACAGAGGCTATACTCGATCCAAAGAACATCATTTTAAACATTTGGTTCGGGGCGCTCAGCTGGGGAATTCGATCCGCCTTTTTGAGTCTTATGGATCCGGTGATTCTTCCAACTACGACACTCATTCATAGTTGTGTCACGCCCTGCCAAGGGGGAACGTGGAAGAATTTTCAGCGATTCACTTCAGAATCACCTGCCCCTAGCATGAGTTTGTTCTCGCCTGCTACCGATCCAATTCCGATGGTCATGAGGAGGTACCGTAGTAGAGAAGGCGGTAACAATGGCTATTTGCACGTGGTCATGGGAAATGACGCGCCGATCGTTACGTACTTTGGTGACGACCTTAGCACCACATCTATGTTTAGAGTTCAAGCGCCTTTGGGTACCGAGATAGTCGATTTACATAAGAGAGGTTTGCCACGTATAACCCCCTCGGGGGTAACGAGAGGGACGAATAGACCAGGAGTTTATCAAGATCTTTGCATTGGTGATAAGGTCCATATGCTAAGCTTTCTCGCCAAGAAGATGCATAGAAGTGGCTATTTGCCTAATGAGGTAGTTGAGATTCCATTACCCGAAGAGTTCTTTAATCGAATCATGGACAGCTCAAAATGGCAGCCTGCCGATGCTAAGAGTATAAAAGGATTGGTCAAACGCGTAGATCCACGTTCCAAGGGGCTTCCGCTGCAGTTACCAGGCGATATGGCTAAAGAGCTTGATGTCCTGATTCAAGATGGGGTCGTAAGGCCTCGATTTATAGATATTTTTGATTTTACCAGGCAAGAGGCAAAGTGAAGTTTATGTCGGTATAACCTCATTTGCTATTATGCCTAGTGCAGTTTTTGGGAATCGCTCCGCATGCAACACTTCTCTAAAAATGTAGCCTCAGATAGTTTCGAGCGACAAAGCTTCGCAAGGGAAGAAACTTTAGAGGGATTAATTGCTCATCCTGATAGAGCTATCCGGGCAGATTTTGATCGATCAGGGATCTTTGTTTATCAGGCTTTTAATTCTGAGATTGCCAACTATGCTTTGGAAAATGGGCGTTTTGGCCGGGGATTTCGCACAGATCGTACGACATGGGTAAAGCCGTCTTTCGGATGGATGCTGTACAGATCTAATTTTGCCCGAAATCCCAACCAAGAAAGAATTTTGCGAATTAAATTGAACCATGAGGGGTTTAACGAGTTATTGTCTGCCGCTGTGTTGACTAAGTATGATTCAAATGTTCATGGGACGAAAGCTGGCTGGGATGAGATAAGCAAGAGAGCGAAGGCGCGCGTTCAATGGGATCCGGAGCGATTTATTAATAAAACCAAGCATCCCAATCAAAGGGCAATTCAACTAGGAATTGGCCCACTTTTAATTGAGCGCTACAACTCGGAGTGGATTGAGTCCATTCAAGATGCAACCCACCATGCGGAAAGGATTCTTACTGAATTGAAGAAGGGGATGAAGCTAACGGAGATTGAATCCCCATTCGTGGAGATGGTTTTCAGTCCCCCTAAGAATGTGATGCGTACCTTGGGTATGCTGCTATGCTCATCGACAGAGTAAAACAAGCATCCCCTTCTCTTTGCCGCCTACCATTTACCCTGAGGGGAGAGGAAAGAACCTCGCTCCGAGGTTGCTCATTCGACGGGCCTGTCGCTTCCTCGACATTTGGCCATTTTGGTAAGGGGATACAGTCCAGAAGTGCCAACCGGCTGTTTACCGTCCTATCCATGAGATTTAAAAAATCAATGTCCGCTGTTCGAAACGATACCGGAGTCATCGTCGTAGTTAACGCACCAGCACTGAAGCAAGAGGATTGCACTACCTCCGCAAACGACGTCTGCGTTGTAGGCGATACTCCCCAATGGCCCCCTTCTTCCGGTAGACCCTGTGGCCCTAGCAGATTGCGTAGTGTCAAGATTCGACGTATCTCCAGTCAGCAAAAATGCGAGAAGAGGAATCAGAGCTGTCTCTCCATCGTTGCAACTCGCTGGAGAGCTGTTTGATGCTTGAGTCCTGATATAGTCTCTTTCGTTCTCGGGAGTACATTCAAATCCATAAGCAAGCACCTCCGCCGGATCCTCTTTTCCATCTCCAGTGGTATCTCCGATTTGTACCCCTTCACAAGTTGGTGTTCCGGCAATCTTTTGGCACTCCTCTTC
>JAGRAT010000515.1 GCA_020434495.1 Bdellovibrionales bacterium
TGCTCGTGCGGGACAGTAATAAGCTGGGGCATTAAATCCTTTCCGCGAACACTTCGAATGACAGGCCAGACTTTGGAATCCTGCTCAGTGATTATGTGAGTAGGATCGAGAGTTCCTCCCGGATCATATTCAGTAAACCCACTAAACATTCCGTTCTGTACATAGCCGTAGAAATGTCTCACTTCACCTGCTGGAATACCTTGACTTAAACGATTGACCTCGGCTGCGATTTCAAGATTCATCTGTGTAGCCCGAAATAGCGTCGCCCACTTTATCGTTTCGTTAACTAGGGTGCTGTACCCAGCGGCGGCGTTTTCTAAGCCAGGAGCCACTAAATACTCAGGGGATCGCTTAGGCATAGCATTGAAGTCTCTTGGCCGAACAAGGGTGTTGGTCCCAGCAGGAGCACGTTCCGGATTGGAATCCGCAATAAACTCAGAAGGCCTCTTCAGCTCAGGTGCTGGCTTACTTGGAGAAACCTCCGGTATGTCTTCCGGAATCTCGAAAGTGTAGCTGACCGAAGCTCCTTTCCCACCGTTTACCCGAGTAAAAAACTTCTCAAGGTCTGAATTATGCTCAACGGTATCATTAATCCACTTTAGAACGGTATCATCGGCAAGCCCGCCTAATCCTTCAAAAAACAGAAAATCTAAAGGTTCCAACAAATCTTGGAGAAGCCCATCTTTTCTACTCTTCATGGGATCGGGTTGCCACCGAATCACTCCATGTTCAACGGTACCATCCCATTCTTTCCGTCTATCAGTAGCATCTAGCACTCTTACCGATCCCGAGAGAAACTGCTGCTTTGCATCCCACTGGCCTCTCACTCTGTACTTTGTTGGTCGGACAAATGTTACCTCTCCAGAAAAGCCAGTAAGAGGATTCTCTGGATCAAAGCTACTCGGCTCATATGAACCGGTAAGGACTGCGGGCCAAGACGGTGGAATGGGGACGGTTGCAGGGGAGGGCGATACATCGGCGGAATCCTCCTTTTTCCAAAAGTCGACAGGGGCGAGGATCAAATGTGCGACTTTCTGCTTCGCATCGAGAACAATACGTCGTTTAACCAGCTCGCCATTAAACATTCCGTCTGTCAGATCCATTCGCATGACATCACGGTAAAGTTCCCGCGGTGCTTCGTTACTACCGAAGGTTCTTAACTCAACCTTGTACCAATCACTTGAGGCAGGAAGAAATCGATGAATCGTAAAAGGACCTGGAGCTTGTGAGCCGTGAAGATATCTCGCTTCGACATCAACAACCCCACTCCGATAGGAAGTAACCTTTCCATGCATTTCTCCGCGGTAGAACTCACCAACCTGTCGAAGGGTATCACCCGTTCGTAATACACATGCTCCGTGTGGGTAACCATCTTTAAATTTACCAACGAAGGTTCCACCATTCGTTGTAAGCGTTCCCTCGCCGTCTGGAATCCCGTCTTTAAGCTCTCCGACATAATGCAAGTAGGTAACCTTTCTCCCACTACCAAATGCGACCTCCCGGCCCCTTTCACCGTATCTTACCACTCCCATTCCGGTGCTATCGTTTCCGGCAAAGTTCCCTAGCACTTGGTCCTCTAGCCGGAGAGAGAGCTTCTCTAACTGGATTAGTTGAGAGCCGTTCGCCATGAAAATGCCATCGCCACCACCGTAGTTCAGATATCTGAAGAATTCCGCCGTGGTAGCGGTCTTCAGTCGCTCAGGTAAGCTGAAATTTGGAGTTAACCAGTCTTCTGGCTTAGTTCCGTCCCCGAAGTAGAGAGAAGATTTCAAGGGATTATCCCGCCTATTCCAGACGTCAAGGAGAGAGCCTACTATCCGCTGGGCCTCAGCTGATCGAACAGTATCCGACATCCCCTCAAGTGCTTCCATGCGGTTTGCAAAATCTGTAGCAACGGCCTCGTCTACCTCAAGCACGGTTTGATAATTGGAATGGGTCACACCATGATACATCTGCTGGCGAGTCAGTAGAGAAAGTGTACCGCTTTCTCTAGCAACTTGGCCCAATCCACCCTTTAATTCCAGAAGTCCACCCTCTGAAAGTTTCGTTAGCGTCGCAGAGAAAGGAAGACCACCGGCCTCCCTTGGATTGGCCTGAAGGTGAATAAAGTGTCTATCTGTCGTTGGGCCACTCATTCTTGCGTACAGCTTTACAGATCCACCGATATCCTCGGCGGATACATGCTCCTGTGCGGATAGGCCTGCAGCCGAAAGAAGAGAAAGTGTAGCAGCAAGCGGAAGAGCCATCCCTCGT
>JAGRAT010000516.1 GCA_020434495.1 Bdellovibrionales bacterium
ATGACTAAAAAGTTAGTCTCCTCGAAGAGGGCAATAAATGATCAAAATTATGGATTCTGAGAGAACGTCGCCGTAATTGCGCTAGCATGCTGATTGTTGCGAAAACTTTCCTCTACTACTGAAGATCAACTTTTTTTTTTTTTTTTCCACTCAGTAACGCTACCCGCCTTTAGGATTTTGATTTGGCGGGATGAAAGATCGTGGACGACGAGAACACCCCTTTTTGATGGAAGAATCGTCACTTCTAGCGGTGTTCCCTCAATTAGACTCGAATGAAGTCCTGTGAGCATCAGGCGTTCTTCGCAGTTCAGCCTCTTATACTCTTCTGGATCACTGAATATGAGCGGTAGTATCCCAAAATTTATAAGATTCCGCCGATGTATCCGGGCAATGCTTTTTGCGAGCACCACTCGCAAGCCGAGATACCGAGGAGCGAGCGCTGCGTGCTCGCGGCTCGAACCTTGCCCGTAGTTTTCCCCAGCAACAATCGCATGAAATGGTTTCTTCCCGGCTCGTTGCTTGGCAGCTCTCCTTGCGTAGTCGCTGTCCACATCTTGAAAGCAATGCTCACTAATTTTTGGAATGTTACTTCTTAAAGGGAGAATTCGCGTGCCTGCCGGCATGATTTCATCGGTTGAAATATTGTTCCCTACTCGAATGAGTAGTGAAACTTCAAGCTCGTTTGGAAGCTCATCAAACTCCGGGAGCGAGGCAATGTTCGGCCCCTTCCTGAGTTCTCGACGAACGTCCTCTTCATTAGGTGGTGGAACAAACATGTCGCGGTTCACAACAGGAAGTTCCGGCTCTTGAATGTTTGGGTACGGAATATCGAGCGTTCGAGGATCAGTGATAAGCCCAGTAATCGCAGACGCAGTTGCTGTTTCGGGACTCACCAAATACACCTTATCTTCCTTCGTACCTGAGCGGCCCGGAAAATTTCGAGGAACCGTACGAAGACTTATCTTTTCAGTGGCCGGAGCCTGCCCCATTCCGATACAGCCGTTACAGCCAGCTTGGTGGATGCGTGCTCCTGCTTTAACGAGTGTCTGAAGATGACTATCGCGAATAAGATTTTGAAGTAAGCTTCTTGAAGTTGGGTTGATATCAAAAGAGACATCTGGATGAATCTCTTGCTCGTTCACTATCTTTGCAGCTACGGCAAAATCCCTGTAACCAGGGTTTGCAGAGGAGCCAATATAGGATTGGTAGATCTTTTCACCGGCTACGTCTCTGACCGGCACAACATTTTCCGGGCTACTTGGAAGGGCTATAAGCGGCTCAAGACCAGAGAGATCTATGCTCTCTTGTTTATCATAAGTTGCATCGGCATCGGGCAAGAGTTCTTTCCATTCCGCTTTTCGCCCCCGAGAGTGGAAGAACCGCTTCACCTCGTTATCAGATGGAAAAACCGTTGAAGTAGCCCCTAGTTCGGTACCCATATTTGCTATTACATGACGATCCATCGCGGACAAACACTCAAGGCCCGGCCCAAAATACTCGAAAATGCAATTCTTCGCAGCCTTCACTCCGTGCCGCCGAAGCATTTCAAGAATAATGTCCTTCGCACTTACCCACTCTGGTAAAACTCCGTGAAGTTCAACTCCCCAAACTAGCGGCTTTTTGAGATAATACGGCTCACCGGCCATGGCAAGCGCCACATCAATACCGCCTGATCCGATAGCTAACATTCCGATCGCCCCGGCGGCAGGGGTATGGCTGTCTGATCCGAGCAATGTTTTTCCCGGAACTCCAAAATATTCCATGTGAAGAGGATGGCTAACGCCATTCCCTGGACGGCTGTACCACACTCCATACCTGTCGCATGCGCTCTTTAAGAATATGTGATCATCAGGATTCTTAAAATCTTCTTGTAGCAAATTGTGGTCAACATACTGAACGGAGAGTTCGGTTTGAACTTGTTCGATATCCATCGATTCAAGCTCCAACATAACAAGTGTTCCAGTGGCATCCTGTGTTAAGGTTTGATCGATTCGAAGTGCAAGCTCCCCGTCAGTACGCTCAACAAGATGCTCATCTATAATCTTTTGAGTTACGCTCGGCATCTAATTATTATTTCACGGCAGGCAGTGATTCCTGATGATCTTCGTCATTCTCACCGAAGTTGCTTTCTCTAGTCTCAAAAGGTCATCTGTACGTCGTTCTTGTGCACCACTGTGTTCATTTGCACCGCAGCACATGAGAAAGAGGAGAAAACATGGAGAAGAGATATGCCAATTAGTACCACAGCAAT
>JAGRAT010000517.1 GCA_020434495.1 Bdellovibrionales bacterium
GCACTTCTCCCCCAAGGAAAAGACATCAAATACAAACTAGGGAGTTTTATCTGGATAGTGGGTCATCTAAGATTACTCAAGGATTTCATATTAGGAATGGAGCTCGTATGAACGTTATTGGAAGGTTTCGCGGTGTGTTGTCTGGCGCTCTTGTTGTTGCCGGAGGCCTTGTTGTTGCAGGAGGCTTTGTTGGCTTCACCCAGAGCCCAGCCCTCGCTCAAAGTGCGCTTACTACGATTGGGGTTGAGAAGAGAGAAGATAAGCACTCTAGAAGTCCTGTTCTTACCGTTAGCACCTCAACGAGTGGTTCAACCACCAAGATCCTCGCTGACGCATATCAGCGTCATCCGGAATATGAACAGTATCCGATGAAGTTTGAGTTCTACGTAAACAGAGAATTGCGTTCCACCCAGTATCGCTCAACCGGTCTTCCTGGTGCCGTTGGACTGGATGTGGGAACGGACGTTGCGACCCTTCCTTTCAATTACACAGTGACAGTGGCAACGATCACCCCGAACGGAGACCTGTTCACAACGGTGCTTGAAGGAGCGGCCTTTGCTTCCTCGCTGAGAGGAGTGGTTGATTGCACGATATCTTTCGTAAGCGCCACAAACTCCGACTACGTTGAGAACAATGTAGAAATCGTTCAAACAGGAAACTCCACCATTCGCTTGGATATTCCAAACGCTGAGGCTATCTCAACAGACGACACTATTGAAGCTACTTTGGTCGCTTCAATAAGTGGAGAAACCGCTGACGGCACTCTCGTAACTGAGCTAAACAATATCAGCTCATCGATGCAGTCCAACACGGTCTCTGGGTCAGTCACAAGCTCAAGCACAGGAATTACGGCTCTTTCACTTGCAAACAGTGATGGGTCGATAACGATTAGCTGTTCTTAATTGGCGAGAATTTCTATCGTGGCGAATGCACCCTGGAGGCGTTGTAGCGCAGCTCCTCTGGGGGAGCGCGGCCTTTCTTACGATCTTTGAAAGTTCCTCTACCCGAGTTTTAATCTTCAGTAGGTAGGACTCAGAGCTAGCGGAATATCTCATTCGGTTATTCCATCGTTGCTGGCCAACTTCTCGATAAACCTTAGGACCAGCCAAAGTCTCAGCACATCGCTCAATTGAAATAGTGTTCTTCCGCGAGAATTCGTCGGACCTCTTCAGAAGCTACTTTCCGAACGCTCTCCTCAAAAACTCGATCCCACACCTCACTGGCGCGAGCCTCCGCCTCTTGAACACGAGCCTCTTCTTCAGCGTCATAAAAAAGATTCCCGACCCAACACGCCCCATCCACTACGTCGCCTGCCAATCCAGCGGCAAACATACAGGTTGCATGCAGGACAACTATTGGAGTTTCGATAACTCGAGTGGTCCAGTAGAGCGGTCCACCCGGTTCAACACCGTGCTCATCCCGACAAACGTCATTAAAGGGAACCCGATAGGTTTCTATCCAGCCTCCGTCCCCACCAGCCAAAACACCGAGCACTCCTCCCTTACTGTATGCCCATCCGAGGTGGTAGCAGATGCACTCTCTTAGCCCCATAAGGTTACATTCAAGGGGGATGTCCGAATCCTGTGCTTTAACGTTCTGCTGAAGTGAGATAACGATAATTGGAAGAAATAAGAGAGTTCGGGAGTAACTCAGTAGTGTTCTTTTCATAATAGCCCCACATAAACACTCCCCATCTCGACCTAAGCGGGAAATGATTTCTAAACGATATGGGCTCCCAACGCGCAAGGTATCATGAAAAGCAAATTTTCTGCTTTAGCGGCCAACAGTCTTCTTTTCGAATAGTCGCTGGAGTTCAAAAATCCCAGCTCTATTCAATAGGATATAGTGCCACCAAGCCCTTCAAAATGAGGGCAAATGGTGAGCAGCCAAGACTACCCCGCCTGACCTGTTAGCTCCTCGAGCAGCTCAAGGAGAGGCGCTACCTCATGCGGGGCTAGTTCATATGGGCCGACACAGGAATTTTGTGGCCCGGTGCCATCTACTGGAGGAAAGCAGATATATACAGCTCCCTGACCTGGATTGGGGCTAATGGCTACTGTAACGGTAATGCCGTTGCCAAGGTCAAACCGCACCGTGTCCGATGCTGAGGCGACAAATGGGGTAAACGCGGTGACAAGAACAAACAGAATTGTCGCTAGAAACCTTTTCATAACTGGGCATCCTCAATAAAAGTTTAATCTTTGTGCTTTCTCTAAATCTCATAGGGAGCGAGTAGTCGAAGCAG
>JAGRAT010000518.1 GCA_020434495.1 Bdellovibrionales bacterium
TCAGAACCAGAGATAAACTGATCGATGTGAACCTGAGCACCGTTCGCAAAATCCCCGAACTGCGCCTCCCAAATTACCAACGTTTTTGGCTCAACAGTGGAGTATCCAAACTCAAACCCAACCACACCGGCTTCAGAGAGTGTACTGTTGACCACTTCAAAGGAAGCTCCACCGGAAGACTCAAGAGTTGCTAACGGAGAGTATTTTCCAGCTTGTTCATAGTGACTAAGAGTCACATGGCGCTGGCTAAAGGTTCCTCGGCCACAATCCTGCCCACTTAGGCGCACGTGAACCCTATCGAGCTGTAGCGAGCCAAAAGCTAAAGTTTCAGCAAATCCCCAATCGATCCCTTCTCCAGAGGTAAGGCTCTCCACACGTTTATCGAGAATTTTCTTCAGCTTCGGATGTACCACAAAGCCATCCGGGTAATTCACGAAGGTGTTCGCGATCTGCTGCAATCGCTCAGCAGGGACTCCAGTCTCGGGACTTGGCTCCTTGAGCCGACCATGGACTGCACACCCTTCACCTATGAGGGTCTTCATGGAGTTATCGATGTTGGCAACTTCGAAACGCTCCTTGAACTCCTGAAGCATGGCATCAGACTCTTGTTGCGTTACGACGCCTTCAGCAATCAGCTGCTCTGAGTATATCTGAGCGATGTTCTTCTTATCTTTAATCTCCGAATAAGAGACTGGCTGGGTAAAGCTCGGATCGTCCCCTTCGTTGTGTCCATACTTTCGGTAACCATAAAGATCGATAATGACATCGCGTCCATAACGATTTCTAAAATCGAGCGCGGTCTTAACAGCCCAACAGGCAGATTCCACATCTTCACAGTTCACGTGAAACACTGGAGCCTGAACAGCCTTCGCCATATCCGTACAATATACCGAAGACCGTGAATCTTCTGGGTCAGTAGTAAAGCCAATCTGATTATTCACAATGACATGAACCGTTCCACCGGTAGTGTAACCACTGACTCTGGACATGTTTATCGTTTCATACACTACCCCCTGTCCAGCAAACGCAGCATCCCCGTGAAGAAGCACAGGAAGTACCACTTTTCTATCTTTGCCGTATCTGAAATCTTGAAAGGCACGGGCAATCCCTTCAACTACGGGATTCACGAACTCAAGATGCGATGGATTTGGTGCGAGATAGAGATCTAGGACTCTGCCGTTGATATCCGTATAAAAAGAGTCAAACCCCATGTGATATTTCACATCACCAGAGCCAAGGGCGGTGTTAATATTCTGATCCTCGAACTCCGAGAATATTTCCTCCAATGGTTTACCGAGAATATTCGCAAGTACGTTCAGCCGTCCTCGGTGAGGCATCCCGAAAATGACCTTCTTTACTCCTTCGATAGCTGCTTCTTCAAGCATCGTATCAAGCATTGGAATTACGGTCTCAACTCCTTGCAAGGAAAACCGCTTATGACCAACATATTTTCGATGAAGTTCCGATTCGAATGCTTCGGCCTCAATAATCTTACGAAGTCGGTGGATTCGCTGTTCTTTGGTAAGTCGATAGCCACCTTCATCAAATCGATTCTCGATACGTTCCTGAAGCCAGAGACGCTCGTTCTGATCGAGCAAATGGGTGAACTCGAATCCGATTGAGCCACAATACACCTGGTGAAGCTCATCAATAATTTCTCGAAGAGTCATCTGCTCCTCGAGCCCTAACCCGGCGCAATAATAGAACTGATCGAGCTGTGAATCGCTGAATTTATAGAAATCCACGTTAATGTCATCTACATGCGGAAGCTCCATCACCCCGCGTGACAGTGGATTAACGTTCGCCTTAAAATGCCCCCGACCTCGAAAGGCGCTTATCATTCGATATACCCGTTCTTGGGTGCCGGATTCGGTAGCTGGCGCAGTGTAGTACCCGTGGTTCTGGCCAACTCGAATAGCATGAGGCTGCGCCTGCAATGGAGAAGTCCCTCCATTCAGCGAGGACGTTTGAACCTCTCCTAATTGAGAGGCGCCAGTTTGCGAGGAGGAAGGAGCTTGAGATGCTGGACAACTTTGTGCTCTGACTTGAGAGGTCGTTCCTACAGAGGCGCCGCCATTGGAAGAACCAGAAGTACGAGAATGAACAGTGGCAAGACGCTCAAAGTATTGGGTCCAGGTAGGACCAACGAGAGAAGGATCTGTTCGGTAGAGGGAGTACATCTCCTGAATGTACGCATCGTTCGGCCCGACATCGCAGTACCACGGAATACTCTCTT
>JAGRAT010000051.1 GCA_020434495.1 Bdellovibrionales bacterium
CATCTCACGTATCTCGTCTACGAACTCCATATCATTCTTAAGAAACTCATCGCACTCTTCTCTCGACATCTCTATCTCCATCTGATGGGGAATAAACCTTGGCTCCCCTAACAGGTGAAAATTCACCCCCTTTCCTTGTTGGCCAGTCGCGAGTTTTCGAACCAATCCATGCTTGATCGAGAAATTGTCCGGCCAGTCGGAGCTCAGTCGGTCATATAGTCGGAGATTTCTCCAATTTTGCCTACTCGGGTCATGCTCCAAAGTTCCTACGACCGAGGGGATGGGAGCGAGTATGGGATCTTGGCCGAGGTAGAGCTGTGTTAACTCCCTCCAATAAGCGAGTAGTAGCTTGTTTGAGAGGAGTTGGCCCGTTCCCGGAGCGCATGACAATCGAAGATGCCCCTCGCGAAACATATCCAGTCCAGTTTGAGTTGTTCCAATCCAGTTTGCTCGGAGAGCGAGAATCGGCTCTCCGCTGTCATGCCGTTTGTTGGGAAAGCCATTCACCGGAATTACGAGTTCCTGAATGCCGTGACGACGCATCTCAATGAGTTCGCGATTTAGTTCCGCATCAGCTTTAAATTCCTTTCCGGTCAAGGCGTGCGAAAGTCTATCCCGTGTAAGTATGGCGTAATAATCGTCTGTGCCGGGGTTTTTCACTGCTCGTGGGGTGTGATGCGGATAGGTTTCGATGAGGAAGTCGAGAGCCGCTCGGTACTGCCGCACAGGTGATAAGTACGGTCCATCTTCCCAGGTTGCGCCGTTTTTCAGTTTGTACCAACCCTGAAAGCGCCGGTTTACATAATCAACATCGCATCTTCCGCCAACGCCTCCAGCATTAATCTCACAAATTTCAAAGCCGTGCGTTGCTGAGCGCACAATGTCGAGCCCAATTTGGAAATTGCCGGCGTCGCGTGGAATATCACTATAGTACCGACGCATTTCTCCGAGGTTCTTGAACGGACTATTCTGGTCAGCAATAAGTCCGTAATTGAATACAGTAAGAGGCACTACGCGGTCCCGGAGGACTCGAGGATGTTTCTCGTACAGGAGATCATTCCAGAGCGCTTGCAGAACTTCGGCAACCTGGTGACTGCCGGCCTGCAAGAGTCTGTGGTCAGCTGCTGAGAGGACTAAAGGGGTTTCTGAAATCTGGAGAGAGTCTTGAAACGGGCCGTTACTAAACCAACGGTCTCGAAGTTCTGGGTTGCCCGAATCTTGGAACTCATTCTTCCATCGCTTTGCCTCGGACCGTAGCTCTTCTAAGTTCCCATACTCGGTAAGCCATCGGCTGGTAGGAAGAGCTTCCCGTAGGCTCGCTGGAAACCCCAACAGTCGTAAAGCGCTCACCTCATCGAAGCGCTCTTTCCGGGTAGGAAGTTGGAGTCCACCCATATCGCTTAAGCAATCACTGTCCCCGACAAGATGCGCCAAGGCCTCTAGCTCGATATTTACTGGCATAGTCCCCATGGCATTAGAGGTACAGCAATTTCATCCTCTAATCGAAAAAATGTTGAGGGGTAGAAGGTGAAAATCAGCATATAATCAATTAGTTAAGAAAGGTCGGAGGCGCATTTTAAAAACTTCCATGGCCGGGACGATAAGTGGACCTGCCGAAATCAAGATTTATCGTCGGTCTTCCATAACAAGTTTGAGGATTTAAATTCCTTAACGTTCAGCTAATACTATACTAACACTATGAGTATATTCGAAGGTTCGCCGAATTCTCCTGTAACACCCCCGGATGAGGTAGCCGCCGAGGAGCAGTACGCATACGTAGGAGCGAGAAGTAAGAAAATCGCTCGAGAAGCTGAGGCTCCGCTTCCCCCGAGCATTACCGAACTTCCATCCCTTGCAATGCTCGATCAGAGAGGCGCAGCAGCTTTTTGCAGCTCTACGATGTCGTGGGGAGAAGATGGGGCCAGCTTCATTAAACGAATTGGTGAGCTTGGGCAGAGTCCGACTGTCGTTATCAAATATAAAACAGAAGATGCCCTTAGAGCTCAGCAGGGTGAGGGCGCATTTCCTGTTCATCTTGATGATCATGAGCTTATTCTTGCACTTCAACGTGCAACTGCCGTTGGATTGCTTATCGGTGGAGTGAGCCAGGGATATAGTGCTTACCATTTGAATACGGAAGCCCAGACCAGTGTGTATCGGATCAATGAAGCCCCCGAAGCTGCGAGTGTGTTATCACGAGTAGCGGCTGAGGATGAAACAAGTCTTAAAGCTGGCGAAGTAGAAGCGATTTTCAAATCAAGTGTCTTCGTTCCAGAAGATGTTCCGTTTCGTAAGGACCTATCCGCAGTGGAGTTCTATCGATATTTCTCTGAGCCGCGTACTGCCGCTGATGTTATGAAGTGCCCTGAGTTTTATCCGGGAGGTCGGGAAGCGTTTTCACATTCGGTGCGCAACTTTGTTGAGGGACATCTTGCGTACTCGACCGATGCTGGGCTTTTGATCCGGGAGTTACGACCAGACGGGGGGAATTCGTATCGTTTGTCCTCAAAGGGGGCGAAATATCTTGAGGATTTGCCTACTGATCCGTCATCTTCGGCATCGCCGAAGGTAGCATAATCACGCATCCCCTTGATAAGGATGGATGAAATATTTGCGTAGTCTTAGAATTTATTTAGCTTAGGAGTTGGTGGTTTTTGGACATCTGAAGAGGAAGGACGTCCAATGGCCCTATCACCAGATTCCCCAGATAAGCGGGATGCTCCCAGGCGCAATATACCAAAAGATTCAGAGAAGCGTCAGGCTGATGAAATACGAGATACCCTTGGAAACGAGACGCTATCTTTTTCGGCGGAAGAGATTGTTAACGCCGAAAGGTTTCTAACCTATCTACAGATTGCAAGTGAAATTCCATTTGTCCAGGAGAGCCAGCAACGTTCTCGCGAGGCAATGTGCATTCAATTTGACGATGTTGTCCTCGATGTTGGATCTGGATACTGCCCTGACCTTACTGAGTTTAACAGTTGTCTTGGACGTGAGGGAACTTTGATCTGCCTCGACCCTCATAGTGCCTTACTTCAGAATCTTAAAGAGAGGTACCGAGATTCCCCCCTTCTCTTTCAACTTTCTTGCCGCCAAGGAACCGGAGAGGCTATTTCTCTTCAGGATGGGGGTGTGGAGAGTTGCAGAGTAATGAGAGTCCTGCAGCACGTAGAAAATCCAGCAAAGGTTCTCTCGGAGATGAGGAGGGTTACTCGTGTTGGAGGAAAAGTTGTTGCTTTTGAACCGGATTGGACCTCGCTGAAGGTTGATAGCAGCGAGTTGAGAGAAAAGGATAAGGAGCTGTTCTCGAGTATTCTAGTGGATGCGCAGAACGACACTCGCAATCCGTCCATAGGAAGAATACTTTCCCGATACTTCAAAGGGGCAGGACTTTTGAATGTTGAAGATGACGTTCTCCAATTCAATATAGAAGACTATACGATGGCAAACTTCCTGATTGGGATCTCTCGAAGGCTAAACATGAGGGTAAGTGCTAACACCCTCAGCGTTGACCGAGCGTCAGATCTCATTGATAGAGTTCGCTCGGCCTTTGTAAATCAGCGGGCTTCTGGAACGATGAACTTCCACTTTGTTACAGGAAGTTGTCCGAGAACTATGGACTAACCGATTGATGCTCTACGTTTAACTCTAAACTCGGTGGCCGCGATGCAGCTTCACCTCGTTGGCGCTATCAAGCAGATAAAAAGCACAGAGCGCACAGAGTCACACAGGGAGTTTCTGCGGAACTTCCAGACAGTGCAAGACGGAGACCGTCCCTAAAGAGTCATCAATTTTATAGGGCTAAGGCCTTCTGAAATTTCTTCACTTTAGATAATGCTTGCTTTTTTGAGGTCGCACTGAGCAACTTTGTCGCAGACTTCACCGCTTTTCTCATAGTGTTGTTCAACTTTGGAAGGTTGACTCCAGTGCTGGACGTCTGCACTGAATCAATGGAGAGCTGCAAAATTGAGTTAACGCCATTAAGATTAGCCGTGATGACCTTCTTCCGTTTGCGGAGCAGTATTATCGCCTTTTTGCTGGTTCCACCTTTCAGCTTCTTCACATCTTTTTGAAGAGCTTGAAGTAGCGCATTGAGCTCAAGAGTTGAGAGGCAGTCGATGACGCCATTCTGGTTTGCGTCACTATCCGCCGCGCCGCAACCACAGACTCCACCATCTAACTTTAAAGAGTCAGTCGGACAAACTTCGCAGGCATCCCCTGCTGAATCGCCATCCAAATTTGATTGCGAGGCATTAGAAACCGTCGGACAGTTGTCACATGCGTCTCCAACCCCGTCTCCATCGCTGTCTTCCTGTCCAGGATTCGCTACAGTCGGACAATTGTCCGAGCCGGAAACCTGCCCGTCTCCATCGCCGTCCGTCCCGGTAGCGACTTCGACAGAACTCAAATTTGAGTTTGGTGCGATGTCAAATCCACTTCCTTGAACGACGGCGGTGTTCACCTGCACTCCTTCGGAGTTTGGAATAGTCGTAATGGTAACGTCAGCGCTTGCTCCTAGAGCGAGAGCTCCAAGATTAAACGACACATTATTGCCGACGACGTTCACGGAGCCTTGAGTGCTCGTAGTCCCAACAATTGATAGTCCCGCCGGGACTTCATCTGATCCTAAAACTTGCGCAGAATCCTCTGGCCCGTTGTTTGAGACACGTAAAGTGTAGGTGAATGGGGTGCCAATAGGAGCCTCAGAAACATCTGCAGTTTTAGAAACCGCGATATCGGTACATTGGGTTGCGCAAAGACGAAGTGAGTACCCCTCACAAGTTACGCCTGGATTAAGATCATGTACCACTACCGAGAAATCCTGACCGGGATCAACAGCGAAGGAGAATAATCGGCCGGGTACGGTGGAGCTACCCGGGTCTGCGAGGTAATTCGTTTCGATATTTGTCGGATCAAAGGAGTCTTTGTAAACGGCAGCGAAGAAATTCCCTGCACCGCAATTTCCGTCGACGACGGCACTTATGCAATTAGCTTCCAGCCCGTTGTTGGTGAGCCGGTATTCATCGTAATTTCTCTCTCCGTCCATGCCGCCGAAGACGCCAGGAGACGCTTCTGGTATCGAGCAATATCCAGGAGGCGAGAAGCGGTTAAGCCGTCCGGTGAGAACGCCATGAAATCCATTTCCGGTTCCAATTGGGCCATGAGTCTCGGAGAGAATCTCGCATGACCCATCGCTATTGAAGCTAGAGGCCATCAGCGAGTAATCGCCTCCATCGGTTCCGCCTATGTCAAAAACTTTGAGGAAGTAGCGCCCCGTAGTTGGAAAGGAGTAACAAAATCCCTCAGATCTTGGAGCAGAAGAATCTGAATCAACCTGCAGAAGCACGGTTGTACCATCAGTATCAATCAGAGCGAGGTCGAGATCATTTGCATCTCCTCGAAGTGAAGCAAATAGGCTGTCTCCTGCCCGAACCTCGATTCCATAGAAGTTTTGCGATCCAATATTGAGGGAGGACTCTACGGTGTTTGTAGACCGTACTGGGGCAATAAGGTTGAACGAGGTAGCCGCCGCGCCAGTGTTAAAAAGGTTAGCACTGAGCCCAGAGGTGACGACTAGCTTTAACCGATAGGGATTAAGAACATTATTCATCCCGAACTCGTTCACTTTTATGATGTATGTCCCACCGTCAGTCAGTAAAGCACCTGAAATTGAGGAGGCGAGGCCGCTCTCAACTGTGCCATCGCAACCGGTGCCGGTACCATCATCGTCATCGGCCTCCACTATTGTTACGCCATCGTCCTTAAGAAGGGTAAGGACGGAGTCTCGACTTGTGGAGCCGACATCCTGGGTGCCTCCAGTATCGACAAGAATCCACGCCCTAGCACCAGCCGGTGCGGTGAAGGAAAAATAATCAATATCACCAACTTCAAGCGACCCGGTGATAAAACCTCGGCTATCAGAATCGAGGACGATTGGGGTAGCCGTTTCAGGATTGTCATTTGATTCAACTTCGAGTTGAGCCACCGGCGCGATAGCGGCAGCCTCTCGAAGAGCAAAAAATCCAAAAAAGAAGAAAAGGACAAGGGAGAAATGCTTGAAATGTGACATACGACGACCTCTGGGATGTGAGTCAATTGCCCAGATGGTTATAGCGCAATTTGGACTTTCGACTCAAAGAATCTTCCAATAGACCGGTTTTATGCTACTGGACGGGAAAAATCCTGATTTTGCCTACCGTTCGAGTAGGGAGAAACTTTCAGGTAGAATTCCCGTCGTGGACAGTGGGAGCGGTAAGTGTTCAATCTTGATGATGATCTTGTTAACTCATTGCGAGAGCCAACACAGGCAGGGCAGCAACTCGAGGGGAAGTCATTTGGGGATAGCTGTCGATCGGCGAGCTCCCTTGGGGACCTCCTTCCCAATGGGAAGTGCTGGAAGGACTGTACCGAACAAGAAAAGACAGCAATTCAAGAGAGAGTAATCGATTTCGTTCTCGGGGAGATCCAATCTGCGCGCCGTGATGATTCTTTTCGTTTTCGTCTTACAAAAGATATTGCGGCAGACATTGGGGTCATAAACAAGAGAGTCTCTGAATGGCTCCGAATATGTATCCCCGAAGATGACTATGAATTCCGGAAGTCTCAAATTCGAGACCAAATACTTTCAGAAACTCGTGAGCGGACGAGTGAGAGAAAAGCAATTCCCACTGACGCGAAGAAAAAGCAACTGGCAGCGTTCCTCCGTAGAGAGATAGAGGAGGGTGCTGAAAGTTATGCTCCGCTTTCGGGAATTGAGTTACGAAAAAAGTTTGATCTCGGAAAACACCATGTCACGAGTGTGATTCAGGAGACTCTTACTGAGGAAGAGTGGAAGAGGCGGCAGGGACGTCTTAATCCTTCAGTTATTGAAAGTGAAAGAAAAGCCGAACTGCTGATTGTTGAGGTGAGAAGCGAACTTGAAAGAGCGAAGAGAGGAGAGCTCGCGGCTCTCACTTCAAACCGAGAGCTTGCGAAGCGATTCGGCCTGGGAGAAGTCCAAGCAGGACGCCATATCAGAGAGGTGCTCACCGAAGGTGAACTTCTCGAACGGGACATCCTTGCTCAGCACACACGCCATGGCGTCAATCTAAAAAGTCTTCATCAATTGAAGGGATTTCTGCCAGAGGAGTTGGCAGAGTTTAGAGCAGGTAATCGCCCCCGACTCCTTCAGATTAATGAGCTTCAAGAAATGTTTGAGCTTGGAAAGCGCTCAGTATTGGCCTGTATGGATGAGGTGCTTTCGGAGGCAGAGCGAGCATTCCGCAGAAGAGAGGTGCAACGACTTCAAAAGGTGGATATTGAAAAGCGTGAAGCCTTTAGAGCGCATATAAAACATGAAATAAAGGATTTTGAGGGAGGAATTCGAGAGAGTATCTCCACCTTAGATGAACTCAGTGAACAGTTTGGTATTCCAAATTTTCAGGTAAAGAAATACATCGACCAAGATCTCTCGGGAGAAGAAGAGCAGATTCGACAGCGGGCGATAGCTGAACGGAGGACTCTCAATGCAGAAGACCGCGGGCGGTTGGTGGAGCTGGTTCAGGAGCAGTTGTGCGAAGCTCGGGAAGGAAAACTCGGGCGGTTTGCTCCCGACCTTGAACTTGAACAGCTTTTTCAAATTGGAAACAAAGCAGTACGAAGAATTTTGCAAGACGAATTTTCTGAAGATGATCTCGCCTTTCGAAGGCGTCAAATTGAAACACAGCAGACGGAGCTCTCGATTCAAGGTGCGGTTTTAGAATATGTCCAGAGAGAAATAGCCGAATGCCGAAGCGGATTACGAGAGTGGCCTTCTCTTGGGAGGGAGGTAGCGAAGAAACATGGCATTTCAACAATAACTTTGAGAAGGATACTCAGGGATGGATTGTGCGAGGAGGATTTGGAGTTTCGGAAAGATCTTTTACACGCGCGACCGATATCACTCGGCAGGGATTTTAGCGAGCTGACTAATTTTGTCCTCCATGAGCTAGAGGAGTTTGGAAAGTCTGTCTTTCGACTTACTCCGAAGAAGGAGCTTGGCCAAAAATTTGGGATTGGCTTGAGGCTAGTGAATCGCGCTTTGGAGGAAGGACTCGACATATTTACTCAGTTCATCCGAGTAGAGTTTATGGAGGGTCAACACGGAACCACGCAAGATCAGCTGCGAAGACATGAGATGCTGCTCGGGATGGCATGGAAAGCGCTTCGACGCGCTGAACAGAGTCCTGGGGATTCACTTCCATCTCGAGTTGATGAATTTGCGAAATCTGCCGGTCTAACTATCCATCAGGCTGATCTTGCGCTACGGCGATATCTTTCTCGTCCAGCATGCCAGTTTTTAATGACTGGAGAGGTGGAGCATTCTGGAAAATTCCCCACTCGCTATGAAGAGCAACTCTTAGCAGATGCGGAATATTCAAGGAGAAGGAACGAAGTAGTAGCTGACGGTTCGAAGAGCGAAATAAAGATCTCCTCGACCACCAAAGCTGAAAAATTGGTGTCGACTGTGTTCCCTGTTGAGTTTCATGGGAGAAAGATTGGATTCTCCGCTTCCGAGGGAGCGAAGATTACGGATATGAAATTGTTCATCGCAAGACATCTCTCTTCAAAGTTTTCCTCGTTCGATTCGCTTCGAATTGTTACCGGGAGCCTCGCCGATAGTCATCAGCTTTCATCTGAAGAGCTCCAGGAAAGTGGCGTACGCGTTTCGGTCGCAAAGCTTGGTGGGCATGAAATCGACGCAATTCCGGACCCGGTTCAGCTCGTGGCTTTTTCGGGAATGGAGCATTTCATGGGCCTTGCCGGGCAGAATCAGAAGTTTATTCAGAATTTCTACTCCCTAGGGAGGCTTCTCGCTGATAACGGTTCGATGCTGTTTGCTGTAAATTCCAATGGTGGTGGAAGGGAAGGGGTTTCGTCATTTGAGAATTTTCTTGAACAGTGGTGCCATCAGCAAAATGATTCGCTGCCCTCAAGCGGTAACCCCTTTGTGATTAGCGGGAATGTTTTGTACGAGAGAGGGGAGGATCTCTACCACCTTCTGATTGTCGAGCGCAGAGATGAAAGCTCTTTGCGCTGGGAGGATGCTTGAATCGCCCAGAGCGATTACAAGAGATTTTAGTTCAGTTATAACGCAATGGTCATCGCTTCTCTTGCCCAGAAGGCCTCAAGCTTACTTTTCTTTTCTGCGCAGGCCTGCTGCGTCTCCTTTTGCATGCGGTCCAAAGTAGAATCCGAATACGCTGGCTCATGATGGAACAATGCAAGGCGGTGGACTCCAGCCTCTTCTGCTACTTTGATAGCGGCACCCATTGAGCTATGCCCCCACCCGACCTTTCCTATGTAATCTTCGTTCAAATATTGGCCGTCAGCGACGAGAACGTGTGCGCCTTCTACAAACTTCAGGTAATCGGTACGCTCCTTCTTCTGCTCCGGGGAGAGCCTCCCATCGGCAAAGAGAGGGTCGAGTTCTGCATCAGTTGCGAAGATAAATTTTCGATTGTTCACCTCAACGCAATATCGAACAGAGCCTCCGGGATGAAATGGATGAAGCTCCCAGGATATGGACATCTCTCCCAGCGTCATTGGCTCAGTTGGTAAGGAGTGGTAGTGGAGCTTCGCTGCAAAGCTCGACATCTCTATCGGAAAATAGGTGAAGCTCATCTGCCCGTTCAGAATATCTTTTAATAGTGGAGCTTTGTCAGGACTTGAATAAATGTTGATCTCTACATTATCAAGGAAGGCTGGGATGAAGAACGGTAGTCCTTGAATGTGATCCCAGTGAGTGTGGGTGAAGAAGAGGTGAAGCCGCTCAATTCCTGAACCTTTCGCCAATTCCTTTGCGAGAGAGCCGCCAAAGGGTCGAATGCCGCTACCAGCATCAAAGATGATTACAGTATTGCCCTGTCGCACTACGACACAGGTAGTGTTTCCTCCATACTTCTCCGTCAAACGCCCGGGAGTGGGGATGGAGCCTCTCGTTCCCCAAAAAGTAATATGGCAGTCGTTACTCATGATCGTCGATGTCCAACTCCATTTCCCATAAAAACCAGCTCGGTTTCACCGATACGAACATGATCGAGGTGGTGGAGGACGCTCTTCACAATCTTTACATTGTTAAGTCGTATTCCATTGGTACTCCCAAGATCTTCTATGTAGTACTCCTCCCCGTCGCAAAACACTTGAGCATGCTCCCAGGAGATGCTTTCGTCGTCTAAGACCACGGAGCACTTCTTATTCCGTCCAATGGTTACCGGCTCCTCGTTGAGATCGATTGTAAAACGGCCAAGTACTTTTGAATTGCATTCAAAATAGGAGCGTAAGGAGAAATCGAGATGGCCGAACACCTGATCTCTATCCAACATTTGAGTTTGCTTTCGCTCTCGTCCCATAACCGACTTATCGTTAAGTCCCTAGAAAAAATGAATAAGGGATCTCTCCCCCGATATCGATTCCCTAAAAGATACGATTTTTTCGTAATTGATTCTCAGGCCTTTAACGACATATGTCCATTCTGAGAGGGTTGATTCCACCCAAAAGATAGTAACTAGGCTCTGCGCTGGAACAGTGTTAGTGAGGATGCGCGATGAATCTCCCCTGAAAGCGGATGGCAGTCGACGACTGCCTAACCCACACGAACCCCTCTTGCCTTACTAAACCGAGTTTTCCCAGAACTGAGGAGGATCCGATAGCGCACCTGAAGAACTCCTTGTAACCCACGAACCGATATGTTTGTAGCTGAATTCGCTGTGCGTTTCTTCCGAACAACGGTATTTCCACTCTTCACCTGTATAAAATAGGTGAACCCTTGGATATCTGTCGGTATAACGACTTTCAGTCGTTGATTCTTGTTTCGGTATATGACGGTTGGAGTTCTTGGAGTAGTTGAGCTTGAAAACTCAAGACAGTCAGTTACGCCATTGCCATTTGCGTCAGCGTCGGGCACTCCACATCCACATACTCCGACTAACGTTTTAGCCGCATCAGTTGGGCAGGAGTCGTTACAGTTGGCGGTTCCATCTCCATCCGTATCTGTTTCGGCGGTTCCACATCCGCAAGTTCCAGCGGAAGTTTTTGTTGCATCTGTAGGACAGGCATCGCTGCAATCATCCGTACCGTCGGAATCTTGATCCTGAGGTGTAACTCCGGTCGGGGTCAAAAGGCACTGGGTATCTACGAGGAAAATATCTGTTTGTTCATTATTGTCGTTCGTAAAAAAATCTTCATCTGCTGAAGTATAGGCAACGTACTGGCCATTTGAATTGCTTGAGGCAAAAGCGGCTCCGCTTCCTATTTCTATTCCGAACTCATCAACGCTTAGTCGAGTGACCGAACCTGTGGACGTTTCATAGGCAAATATATCAACAGTTTGGTTGTCATCATTTAGCACCAAATCAGAAGCATCTGATTGAAAGAAGACAAAAGCATTATCACCACTAATGCTTGAGTGGGAAGCCGATCCATCGTCTAGCTGACTTTCGCTTACCCGAATCTTTGAGTTCGTTGCAATGGTGACGAGGAAGACATCTGGAGCGCCATTGTCGTCGTTCAGTACTAGATCAGAGGCGCTTGAAGTGAATGACACAAGAGTTCCGTCTTCGCTCAGGAAGGGATTGCTCGAGTCTCCATTCGAATGAGAACCGTCTCTGTCGGTGGAGAGTATGCTGGTGGTTCCACTGGTGATGTTCCTTAAGAAAACATCACTTGCCCCGTTTGTGTCACTTGTAACAAGATTCGTCGCCACGGAGTCAAAGGCAACAAGGCTTCCGTCGCTGTTAATAGACGGATTGCTGGCTGCGCCATTGCTCTCGATCTCGTCCGAATCCACGCTGAGCCGTGAGACTGCTTCTGTAGATCGGTTGTAGAGGAAAATATCTGTCAAACCGTTAGTGTCATTCAAAACAAGATTTGAGGCATCTGATTCAAATACAATGAACGCTCCATCACTTGAAATACGAGCATTCATTGATGAGCCATTAGATTCGATGCCATCGCTGTCTACACTTATCCGTATCGTTGTTCCTGCAACGGTATCCCGGAGGAAGATATCTCTGGCTTCGTTGGTATCGGTGTCTATGAGGTTGGTGGCGTCTGATTCAAAGACAACATATCGCCCGTCAGCACTAACAGAGGGATTCAAGGAAGTCCCGTCCCCTTCTTGTTCGGTGCTGTCCAAACTCACTCGAGTGACTCGACTTCCCTCCGCTGCAGCTCGGTCGAAGATGAAGACATCCCGGACTCCGTTGTCGTCATTAAGAACAAGATTGGTTGCAACGGAGTCGAATACCACGTGTCGTCCTGTAGCGCTGAAAGAAACTCCGGGACGGTTAGAATCCCCGTCTGTTTGGGTTTCAACGTTTGGGGTGGTAATGAGTTCCAGTGGATTGTACTGAGCACAAGTGATATTCGGATTGGAGAGCAAGAACGCAACTGCCACAGAACAGAAGAGCCCCATGCTGAAGAGACGTGTGCCGAAAAGGTGCGAGAGCTGTAGACCTCGATAGCGACAAAAAGACATGCGGCATTCCTTATCTGATCAGTTTCAATTGTTGGGAGTTTCTCGAGGATAACTGCCCAAATTTACTGGAGTAAGCTTAGTAGATGGGACGTTTCCCGTCGACAGTTCATTTCAGGGAGCTAAACAGCGTCCCTTACAAAGAAAATGTTTTTCATTGAGGGGATAAATCCCATCCTCAGATAGAGATCGTAAGCGTCCTGCGAGGCATAGAGGGTAACGGTTTCATATTGGCTCTCTACTAGCCGCTGAAGACAATTTCGGACAAGGTAGGATCCGATTCCCCGTCCTCTCCATTCCGGCCGAATAGAGAGATTAGCAAAGCTAGAGCTATGAGGAGTCGGTCCGAAAAAAAGAGAACTCGTGCCGATCATCTCCCCACGGAGGAACAGTGTCTGGTGTTCCCACTGCTCCTGAGTATTCCTGTCCGTTGAGGTATCTTCGGTGCCACGAAAGCCGATATCGCGATGGAGCTCAAACCAGGGCTGAGCGAGATGTTTTGGAAATCTGTAGCTGGAAATAAGCTCCTTTGCCCAACGAAGCAAGGTGTCTTCCTCTTTCACGATTTTTATCTCGAGATCTTCAACTGGGGGCTCTGGCGGACGATGGAACAATGCTCTCGAGTCACTATCAGTGAGGGAGAGGTACATTCCAGTCGTGCCGGTGCATTCTCGATAGTTCGCCTCTTCAAAGCGACTCCGGTGAAAATCAGTAAGCTTCGCAGGATTTGGAACGAGCCAAGCGAGAGAGCAGTGAGATCGCTCGCAGTAGTCTGACACCTCTCTTAGCACCGCTGGAAATACTTCGGGATGAAGATCCGCGTCTAATACTGAATTAAACAAGATGTCCCGAATGGCGCTCCGATACCAAGTGATTCTATTTGACTGTTCGAAGTGAAGGTCTTTCCATTTTGACCACGAACGACACCCAAGGATTGCATTCTCGTGTATAAGTTCTTTGGGATTTGGGAGTGAAGCTGGAACCCCCTCGGCGATAGTCATGAACTCATGGTGACCGCAGAAGGGCTGGAAAACAAGATTAATCGTCCGAAAGTAGTGCTTTCACGCGTTCTCCGGTCAGCCCCTTACCCTGCGCTTCCAAGGCTTCGTTGTGGCTGGAGAACAGTTCCGATAGACCCCGTCCTAGCTCCTTGGCTTCTTCTAGAGATATCTTCTGACGGGTGCGATTAACTACCGAGTCAGCACTCACTCGGACCTGGTTGATATTGGTTTTCCGAGTAAGCTGATCGCTTTCACGTTTACCCTCTTGATTACTTAACTTGATCTCATGGATGAGGTTCTCTAGTCCTATCTTCGCCATCGCTCCTGTCTCTTCTTCGGGAAGGTATGCCTGTCCGTTAAGATGTGTTCGTTAAGATGCACTCTGTCTGATAGAGGACTCTAATGAAAGAAAGTGCGTAGTTGAAGGATTGGGATAACTAGTTGAAATAAATATTAAAAACATGTCTTGGCCATAGCAGGTGTTGTTTAGGTCATGGGAGTTGGACACCCCTTATCGGACCGTAGGGCTTTATTAGCGTCTCGGCTCTGATAGTTTAAAGCAGGGCAAATAACGAACTCTGTCTTGCAAGATGAGTTTGAGGGAGGGTTTAGAGTGTTACATGTTGGAGGCGCTCAGCATGAAGAGCTAAGCGTGAAGGCCAGGCAGCTTCATAGTTTGGCCATGGAGTCTCTCCAGGAGTTGAACCGATCGACACCTGAATCCGATCAAATGGTGCGAGATCTTGAGATTGCTGGTCATCTTGTCTCTTTAGCGAAACATCAGAAAGCACTAGGACTTCCCTTTGAATCTCCAGCGGCAGTAACTGATCAGAACGGTCAGGTTCTCGCCCTTTCTGTGGCGAGTCGGATTTTAACGGGAGATCCGGGAAACCTCGCAGTGGTTGATGCGATGCGTCGAGCCGCTGATTTGGCGAATGTCCATCAGTTTGATGGCCTCAACTTTTCTCTCCATTTGCTTGGCAGTCCAAACCACTTTGATGCTTGTGGAGCTGTCTATAATTTTGGGCCGGGAAGAGTGGTGCTTACTCCGCTAGGGGATCCAGCTTTAGTGCCAGCAACACTTGCAACTCGAGACGATTATTGGACCGAGGCGAAGGAAAAGAGAGGTATCGAACGTACCATTGTATCTCTTTCATCGCCACAACCTCCGGTGGACTTTGGAAGTTTACAAACTTTGGGCTTTAAGGGGGAAAGACTTGCCCCGCTTCCCGCTAGTCTTGAACGACCACGTCCAACCTTTCTTGCTGAACTTGATAAGAAATGGAAAGAAAGCAGATTTTCTTTTGGTGATTCAGGGGTAATTTCCAAAGAT
>JAGRAT010000519.1 GCA_020434495.1 Bdellovibrionales bacterium
CTTCTCGGTCCAATGGGATTCACGTTCCCCCAGTATGTTTCTTTTTGTGGGTGTTCTTTGGGATCTCCATAAACCTCAGAGGTCGACGCCAAGAGAAACTTCGCACCAATCCGCTTGGCAAGCCCAAGGAGATTAATCGTCCCCATAACGTTCGTCTTGACCGTTTTAATAGGATTATGTTGATAGTGAACCGGAGAGGCAGGGCATGCCAAATGGTAAATTTCATCAACCTCGAGCAAAATAGGCTCAGTAATGTCGTGCCGAATGTATTCAAAATCGACATTATCACGGTGCGGGGCAATATTTACTTTACGACCTGTAAAGAAGTTGTCGAGCGCAATAACCTGATCTCCTCGCGCAAGGAGTTTGTCGACAAGGTGCGAGCCGATAAATCCTGCCCCACCTGAGACTAAAATTCTTCTCATGCAATCTCCTTAAGCGCTTCGATTAAGCCTTTCGTACCGCTGGCCGACCAATTGAAAAATATGAGAACGGTGTGTCATGCATCTCCTCGAGACTAAAGAGGTTACGCCCGTCAAAGATCACATCGCCATCCATAAGCTCTTCAATTTTCGAAAAGTTCGGATGTCGAAAATCGTTCCACTCCGTGCAAATGACCAGTGCATCAGCACCACGAAGAGCCTCATAATTGGTCTTACAGTAAGTAAGCGCATCATTCTCGCCAAACCGCTCTTCAAATGTCCCCATCGCTTCTGGGTCATACGCTTGGATATGAGCTCCCATACGGACAAGCTCTTCACAAACAACAAGGGCAGGAGCCTCTCGTACATCATCCGTGCGAGGCTTAAACGCCAATCCCCAAACGGCAAAGGTCTTCCCCTGAAGAGATGCTTCCCCACCATAAAAGTCGACTATTTTTGTTACAAGCGAATGCTTCTGGCGAGCATTGACTGCCTCGACAGATTCTCCAATCTGAAAAGGAGCACCAAGTTCATGTGCGGTTCGGATAAGAGCCTGCACATCCTTCGGGAAGCACGACCCACCATACCCGATACCTGGAAAGAGAAAGCTCATCCCGATACGAGAATCTGTTCCCATGCCAATGCGTACTTGGTCTATATCAGCTCCAGCCTTCTCACAGAGGGCGGCCATCTCATTCATAAACGATATCCGGGTTGCAAGCATCGCGTTAGAAGCGTACTTCGTCATTTCAGCAGAAGGGACATCCATCACAAGAATAGGATTGTTTGTACGAACAAATGGCTTATACAGATCACGCATCACCTTGGCCGACTTTTCGCTTGGCACTCCTACGACGACACGATCCGGTTTCATGAAATCATCAATAGCGGCACCCTCTTTAAGGAACTCTGGGTTGCTCACAACTTCAAAATCATAGTCAGTGTGCTTAGCGATTGTTTCTGTAACACGCGCAGCAGTCCCCACAGGAACAGTTGATTTGTCGACAATCACTTTTGGTCCATTCATATATTTGCCAATGCCTTCGGCAACTGCGAGCACGTGAGAGAGGTCCGCAGAACCGTCTTCGTCTTGGGGTGTGCCAACGGCAATGAAGATAACCGTAGAGGCCTGGACGCCTTCTTGGAGCGACGTGGTAAATTGAAGTCTACCGTTTTTCGTATTCCTCAATACGATGTCGTGAAGGCCTGGTTCGTAAATTGGGATCACCCCATCACGAAGACTTGCTACCTTAGACTCGTCCTTATCAACACAGATAACGTCGTTTCCAGAATCAGCAAAACACGCTCCCGCGACAAGCCCGACGTAACCTGTTCCAATAACAGCGATATTCATAGTTTACTCTCCTCATACATCGATACTTACTGAACGGGAATTCATGTACATGACGAGGTGCCAAGAAAAGTAAGTATCCCTCGGAAGTTATATACCACGGGCCCTGAAGATAAAAGGCTCACAATAGGTAAATTTCCTAGCCTATACCAAGAGAGATTACCATTTTAAACTCTCCAAATTTTGAAATGAATTTCAAGCCTTTAGAAGAATATCGGAAATAGCCGAATATTTCTATGAATAGAGAAATAACAAGATGTTATAGGGGAGATAATGCCTTCGGAGGCTCACAAGCTCACTGCTTCCAAAGAAGAGTCGATAACGAACAAACTTACAGTGAGTTTGTTTCGTACATCTGCGCAATCTCCATTGATCAACATCGTACTTGGATTTCTCACAGTTACACTTCTTCCACATGAAGTCTCCCTCATCCTTTCGAGTAGTTGGTAC
>JAGRAT010000520.1 GCA_020434495.1 Bdellovibrionales bacterium
ATAATTCGGGAGAATCGCCACTCTCCTCATTTCTGCTCTTACCTCTTTAGGAGGAAACATATCGGCTCAGCTCTTCCGGCCGAATATCACCAAGATTTTTCACTGCGAGAGGAAGTTGAGATCGCCATTGAGAGCTATCTCTCTTGGAATGCACTTTGCGAAAGGCGTAACCCAACGATTACTCTTCGCCTTGAGCATGACCTTCCAAAACTGCAAAGCCTCCTCAATACTTGGCTCGACGAAGACTGCATCAAGAATCTTTTCCGCAATGAGAACAAGCCTTATGGAGGTAAATATCATGAGAAGCCGACCTTAGAACCTGGCGACTTTCGTGAGATAAGGAGCAGTCTCTTGGAGCGCCTCATCCATTTCTGCGAGATTCACAACTATCCTTCCCTGGAGAAGTGCGATGAATTTAACAAATAGACGTTTCGTCTTCGTACCGCCGCGCTATTTTCCAGGCATTGTAGGTGGCGCAGAGAGAGCATGTGCAAGCTTCGCTCAAAAACTTGTTGAGCTTGGTGCGAATGTTGAAATTTGGACGACCTGCGCTACGGACAACATAGGCTGGGAAAACTCCTTACCAGCTGGAAGCGAAGTTATAGAGGGCCTCCTTATTCGACGTTTCCCGGTTGATGCTCGCGACCTCAAGAAGTGGGAGGCACTGCTCCTTCGACTCTCTGATGGCGCTAAACTCACCAGAGAAAATCAATTGATTTTAATGAAGGAAAACATCAACTCCGAAGAGCTTTACCGTTACATCCACACAAACGCTCATGACGCCGATCTCCTCTTTTTCTCTCCATACCTATGTGGCACCACGTATTTTGGATCACGGGTCGCCCCTGAAAAGTCGGTGCTTATACCTTGTTTGCACGATGAGGCATTCGCTCGGTTGGATATCATTAGAGATATGTTCCGCGAAGTGAGGTACTCGCTCTTCAATTCGGCTCCAGAGAAGAAGCTTGCAAGAACCCTACATGGAGAGGATATCAAGGGCGATGTTGTAGGATTAGGATTTAATCTCGAAAGCGTTCCTCAAAATTCTGAGCCGTTCTTCAAAGATGAGACTCAGTACGCTATCTATCTTGGGAGGATGGAATCAGGGAAGAACTCCCATCTTATGCTGGACTATTTTATTGATGGAAAAAATAGGGGGCTTCTCCCTCAACAGCTGAAGTTGGTGATAGCCGGAAGTGGATCTCTTGCCGATCTTAATCGTAATCACCTTGCCGATCGGACAGATATCATTCAACTTGGCTGGGTGAGCGAGGAGGAGAAGCAGCGGCTTTTAGCTCACGCCGTTACCCTCATCCAACCATCGGTGAATGAGTCTTTTTCTATGGTCTTACTCGAAGGTTGGCTACAGAGATGCCCGGCACTTGTACATCAGCATTGCGCCGTTGCAATGGACCACGCTTACAAAGCAAACGGCGCCTTGCATTTTGAAAATGCAGAGGATTTTGCCGGTGCTCTTGGCGCACTCGTTCAGGATGCTCAGCTGCGAAAAATTCTTGGGAATAATGGCAGAGCTTATGTTGAAAATAACTACTCCTGGCTCACCGTTTTGGAACATTTTGTAGCTGCGGTGAATGGTCTGCTCGATGGGTAATCCTCTTCAGTTTGACTGAATGGGGGCCAGTGAAGGACATAGGCAACGACAGCCACCTTCCGGAAGACCTTCGCCAACAGGGAAATGTAGCAAAGTGAATGCGGTGGTAGAACAGCCTCTCCGGAGAAAGTCGAGTATCGATCCCCTGGACCTTTCCATCTGCTGAACCCATTGAATCTGGGCCGAAATCTCTTTCTACAAATTCAAAGCCATAACTTTCTAAATACTCTCTTACTTTTCTATCTACCTCTAGAGCGCTTCTCGAAAGTTGTTGCCGCGAAGCGGTGATAACTTTTAGCGCTCGTCAGTAAGGTGCAGAGGGTTCTGCGCGGTACTTAGTGTGAACGGTTGCTCCCCTTCTTCCAAATCAATGTGGAAATCCGGAAAATTGCCGCCTCGAGAGTTCGGGGATGAATTTGGCCCTGTTTCTGGTCCTGACACACTTGTACTCCTCAAGAATACGTTTTACCCGACAGGATCCACCACTAGAGTGGTATTGTACAAAAAGCACTTCTCTACTCAATTATCTAAAAGATAAGAAAAATACTCAGAGGAAATATCTCGAGAAGGCGGCGCTCGGGATATAGCCGGAGCCAGTATTTCTCTCGAG
>JAGRAT010000521.1 GCA_020434495.1 Bdellovibrionales bacterium
CCATCTCTATGAACCCCAAGGGCTCCCCGTGGTGCAACGGCTCTCAGGAGTCGTTCTTCGGGCGGTTCAAGGTCGAGTTCGGTGATTTCGGGCGATTCGACACCTACGCCAACTTACTCGAAGAGCTGTACTCTCAGCTGCATTACTTTACGTACGTGCGCATCAAGACCAGACTCAAAATGGCACCCGCTGAATTTCGCGAGAAGTGGGAGGAGCGCCAACAGAAGTTATCCACAGGTTGCAAGTCTCCCCCGCGCCCCCTCTACCACACATTCGTGGCTAAAGTAGACCGCGCTGGCTGTGCTGCGCTTGAGCTCCTCCCCTGCGGGGCTCCGCTCCGCACAGCCAGCGCTGATTCAGGTTGAAGTATACCTGTCTAAAAAAGGGGGGAATTGACACACCCTGCTACCGGTGAGTCTAATAAGAAAGGTTTTGAAGACTACTTCTGACTTCGATCAAGGTACGCGTTAAGCACTGTATTTATTTGTAAGCATCGCTCTTCTAAAGTGCCACGCACTTCAGTAAATGGTATATTTTTTTCCTGTAAATATTCTAAAAATCTATAATGCAACTGAATTCGTCTAACTTCGTAGTCCGAATCTGGGGAAGGCAGTGGCTGACATTCCCACGGAGAGAATAGGAATACGAGATCGTAGCGGTCTTCAACATGAAGACACTCATTGGGTACAGTATGGCCATAGTAGGATGCGAAAACAGCAATATCGATCAAACCTCTGTCTGATATAACGACTTCTTTGCCGCTTAATATCCCCTGCTCTTCCTGTGCTATCTGTGTGGACAGAATTATTGTTGGGAAGCGTGGGTCCTTCTCGAGTTCTTGATCTTGCTGCAGAAGCGTCCTTGGAACTTCCGGTATGCAGTGAAAATCTGAAAACATTGCATATTGATCCAAGGTCGAACTCTTTCCAGCTCCAGATGTTCCGGTAAAAAGAACTCTTACTGGCCTAGCCAGGCGCGCTCGAGAATTGGTATCCAAGCTGTTCCGCTGCGACAAAGAAAGCTCACAGTCAGAAGGAGCCGCTACTTTCCCAGGCGTAGCTCCACTTGCTGATAGGCTTCTGCTACAGCTGAGGCGAAAATGGGGTTGCCATGATATGAATCAAGAAACTCAGCTACCGACACTGTTGTGACGTTTGATATCTCGTTTGCACGCTGATGGGCCCTGTCTGGTTCAGCAATTTTTGCCATAAATACCGGAATGTACGTTGGATTGCAGTCTCGCCGAGATTCCAAAACGATAAGCGGATATGCAAAGAAACACTCACTACCTGTTTCTTCACGAATTTCGCGCACTAGTGCCTCCAAAATCGTCTCCCCTGTGTCGATATGACCCCCCGGAATATCCCATCCCCGTCTGTTCTTAACCAGCACCACACGCTCGTTTGAAAGACAGAGCGCTCCGACTGATGTCACATTATCGGGGGTGAGTTTTGCAAGAATCTCCGTCCAATCTCTCACGATAAAGGTACAGTTATCGTTGGAAAACTCTCGATCCTTAAATGAACTTGCGACTAAAGGAAGTTGGTGACCCGGGGGAAGAAGTTCAGTCAATTTTGGAATGAACTCTTTCGAATGTGTGAGATTACCACGCGGGGCCTCCGGCTTTCGGTTAGGTTCAACATTCATCATATACACTCCACTGTTACATAAGATCTAAAAGGCTTTCTCCACTGGCCACAACCGTGTGGGCTCCAGCTTCTGAGAGCGTTGCTTCTGAGAAACCACCCGTAAGCACTCCAATATTGTACTGGACATTGCTCCGCACCCCAGCCTTCATGTCCTCTGGATGATCTCCTACAAGCACTGCCTTGTTTGGTGAAAGCTGACACCTCTTCAAGATGTCGTTCACCATTAAGTCTTTTTCGTCCCACCTATGCCCTCGCCCATGCAGCGTAAGGATAGTATCGAAGTATCCTGTCAGCTCTTTCTCCTGAAGATATTTCTGTACCTCTTCAAAGGGTTCAATGCGACTTGTCGCTAAGGCTAGTAATAGCCCGCGAGATTTTAGGCTATCGAGAACGGCGTGAGTCCAAGAAAAAGTTGTCTGTGGGTAGCAGGTATCCCTACTCCAACTTGACCAGAACTTTGCCTCGACCTCTAAGGGGTCACAGCCCTGAGCCAAAGAGCCAATCGAGTTAGCTGCGTACGCCTTCTGCGCTTCGCTCAAGTTGATGCTGCGCCCAAGGATCTCCGGAGAG
>JAGRAT010000522.1 GCA_020434495.1 Bdellovibrionales bacterium
TCTTACTTTATATTGCTTTTGAAGTTCCATCAAAATACAGTGGAGAACATAAAGGCAGCACCTCCGGGATCAATGTGAGGCTTTATAGGACTAAATTCGAAGTCGACGGGTATACCGACATTGCAGGTGGCACCGCAAAGATTAAAAACAGCTCCGGCAACTACCCAGCCACCTGGCCCATCTCTAAGGGTGCTTTCATAGAGTCCAACTCCTAGTCCGTATGGGGTGAGGGGACCATTGACAATGTCAACGACGTTTATGCCCTGATCTGATAGAGGTTCAAGCTGACACCAGCTTGGGAGATATCCGTTGTGAGATTGCACCGCTGGTTGTGCGTGAAAGAATTGGAGAATGGCGTCCTGTTCTTGATTTAGCGCGCAGCGCTCTAGCTCGATGTCGCCGATATTAAATGAGTCCTGATAGCCTCGTGGTGGACGAAGATGGAAAGTCGCTCCGCTATCAGGGCTATACCGAAGCTCTATCTCTACTGGATATAGAGCGAAGGGATCCAGCACCTGAGCGACAGCAGCGACTGGTACTGCAATCAGCGATAGAGCGGTGGCGATAACGTAAGAGAATTTTTGATAAACTTTCATTTCGTAACTCCAAAAATTAAAAAGGAGGGACCCGGAGCGAAACATTGGTGCCAAATACTGGGGTGTATTCAGCGTTAGTTTTCGGTGATAGTGGGGGTTTGACCAGGTGCTTCGCTCGCACTGGGTCCCATCCATTGGTGGTATAGGCAAGTGGCGTCTCGCCCAACCTTCAAAGAGAGATATGATTAATAAGTGTGTCAATGACACATATTTTGTGAAAAAAGTTATTCGCCGCTTGAAACCCAGCTAAAGGTGACGATGACGGCCTTTCCGCCTCCCTCATCTGTGGCGCGTGGGTTGATATCCATATCGTACTTGGAGAACTCTGCTCTCGCCTTCTTGTGAAAAGCGCTACCTTGAGAGAGCGTCCAGCTTCGGAGTTGGTCTACTTTCTTCTGAGCGATATTGTCGAACTCTGTTCGTAGGTGGAGGTTCTTTTTCCCTTCAACTCCATCAATGTTCTCGAAAACCAACTGAACAAGGGTCTCTATATTGTCTGCCATGAGATCGAGTCGAGCTTCTTCCCGACCACCTTCGGCATCATGGAGGCGCATAAGTTTAAGCCCTCGAGAGGTTTTTTGAGCAGTGCCCGAGCGAATGAGTTCAAAGAGAAAGGTTCCTGGATTAATTGCAGTACTTACAGAGGATGCGAGTTCGTAGAGTTCGCTTCCTTCACCTTGATAGGTGAGAACTCGAGGAACACCTGCTTTCGTAGTAAAACGCTTATCTTGTTGCCATCGATTAACAACCTTAGCCAAGGTGCTCACCCCGCCCATACGAGGAGGTGACTTCTTGTCCTTGTATATTCTGTGGACCTCGCGACGAGTGAGCCCAGCGATAAGGGCTAGGCGGCTCACGTTTACCTTCTCGCCCTCCTCAAGCTTAAGCTCTTCCTCCGCCATTTCGACATAGATGTTTCTCGCGAGTTCTTGAAATTGCTGAAACTTGATCGAGCCTTTCAGGAAGAAGCGAATGACAGGACGGAGCACCCGGTGACAGATTTCTTTGCGGTATCTTCCTAAGCGCTCTTCGGCCACGATTGAAAACTTTTTAGAATTAACGCCCTATCGGTAAAGGATAGTTACTCTCTTGGATCGGTAAGTAACACATTTAGCTTAAGTGTTTGAAGTCATAAAATACAATCTTCGCATCTTTTGCTATTGAGAATGTTGAGTAAATTCAGAATGTTGAGCACGCCAGAGAGTTTTTAATGCATCAACAACACATCTTGAAAAGCATTACTTTCTTGAGATGTGTAAATAGAACATCCCTTTAATTGTGAGGAATTTTTCCTCCTTTCTTTAAGCGCGACAAGCTTACGGCGGGCCCTACTCAAATGGAGGGACGCCGTTTAGTAGAAAAGTTGAAGAGTGTGTGCCATGATTTTTGGTGCTTAGAGTGTATTTTTCTCTAGTTATAGTTATTGGAGAACGATTCGATGCGAAGAGGATCCCTCGCGTTATATGCGGTATTTTCGCTTTTGGTACTACCGGTTGCGGCACTTGATGCAATTGCCGACGGTAAAGCAAAATCTAATCAGTTCTGGTGGCCGGACAAGCTAGATTTGGAGCCGTTGCGGCAGCATGGAGCTGAGTCGAATCCGATGGGGGATCGATTCAACTA
>JAGRAT010000523.1 GCA_020434495.1 Bdellovibrionales bacterium
CAGTGTTCGACAGATCGGATACACGTTTTTACAGATACTTTCATAGCGAAATTGAAAGGTGCGCTGTTGGCTCGAGGATGGAACTAAGCCACATGTTGAGCGTGTCTTCCTTCCGCAAATTCTTCAACTATCTTTGAACAGAAGACCGGAAGATCCTTCGGAGAGCGACTTGTTACCAGTCCGTTATCAACTACTACCGGTTTATCCCTCCATCTGGCACCGGCATTAACGAGATCTGTTTTGATAGATGGGTATGAAGTATGTTCTCTATCTCTCACCACCTCCGCCTCTATCAAGACTTGAGGAGCGTGACATATTGCTGCTACCGGTATGGCTGATTCAAAAAAGTGCTGGATAAAAGCAAGAACTGATGGACTTTGGCGAAGCGTATCTGGGTTATAAACACCTCCCGGTAATAGTAGTGCGTCATAATGTTCAGCTGCGGTAGAATCAATATCGAGATCTCCCTTTAACTTCTCACCCGAATTCCTACTGCTCCACCGGCGAATTGCACCGGTATCGAGAGAAATAATCTCTGTTTCAGCGCCGGTAGCTTCAAGCGCTTTCCTTGGTTGATAGAGTTCGGATTCTTCAAATCCGTTGGTAACAACTATAGCGATTCGTTTTCCTTTAAGCAGCATAAGTCATCCTCATTCTCCCAATCGGCTTCTGGTTAAACGAAGAGAGAAATGACCGCAATGGGCCATCTCTCTCATGAAGAATATGTCTATTGAATGGTTAGACGTCGCCGACGTCTTTCCGGACTTTTCTCGACCTCGACTCGGAGGATTCCGTTTTGAAGCGTTCCTACTGGTTCACTCTTTCTATCTACTTGTGGCAGCCGCATAGAGCGGCGTCGAGATTCGAGTCTCCATTCGTCTTGGAGCACGCCTCCCTCCAGTTGTTCTTCTTCCGTTTTGGCATCGTAACTGACGGTGAGAACATCATCTTCGAGGAAAACTTCTATGTCCTCTCGATCTGCTCCACTCATTTGAGCCTCAACGATATACTTATCTTCCGTTTCCCGAACGTTGGTAGGAATGATTTGTGAGCTTACTTCTGAAAGATCACCCATGCCAGTGAGTCTTGGTTCGAGCATTTCTTCCACCATTCGCATAAGTCGATTTGGTGAAGTCACGCCGTAGCGAGACGATAGTGTAGTGGGATAATACATATGAATTTCTCCTTCTCATTGTGTCGTTAATCTCAAACTCCGTTGTTCCAGCTCAGTTTCTATTCTATAGCCAGCTTCCGGAGTGTATTCCCTATTTCTTTCGCATCCATTTGCTCTGTACTCGATGATCACCATCATCTGTTCGGAAAAAGAAACGCTACTCACGCTTGATCTACATCAGCTATGGATCCAGGGAGTGTCGTTCATGAGCTCTCAAGAGTTGCAAGAACAATCATTGCTCCAGAATAGGTGACAATAATCAAAAAGGTTTCTAAACCTATATTAAATATTCCATACTTTTCACGGCGAATAAGGCCAAATAGTAAAAGGGAGATCAGGAGAAGGCTCAAGCCCATCAGGAATAGAATCCGATCGGTGATAGCTGCATATAGAGGACCACTTGTGAAAACAAAATCGGAGAAAGCCAGGAAAAGAATTTCAAATGAATTTCCTCCTAGAATGTCACTTACAGCCAAGGTGGGAGCTCCTTGGCGTACAGCAGCGACTGAAGTGACCAGTTCCGGTAACGAGGTTGATATAGCGAGCAGAAGAGTGCCAATCAACGTTTCCGAAAGGCCTGTTTGTACGCTGATAGCTATTCCTGCTTCAGCAACGAGATAACCGGAGACTGAGACCAAAATGGCTGTCACCAAAAAGGAACGAAACGCTATCCAAAATTCACTGCGTGTCATTGGCAAGGTCTCATCGGGAGCATCTAGAACGGTTTTGTCGGTAGACTTTGGCCACCACATAGGAGCTTTTTTAACCGTTCCAACCAGATAGAGTCCCATTCCATATACAATGAGTAGGAGAAAACTCACCGGGTGAACGGAACCAATAGAGATCTCTGGTGACGCCATCCCAAGAAGAGGTATGGAAAGCAGGAGAATAAGAAGAACTCCTTGAAAAATGTTCTCAAGGGAGGCAGCAGAATGCTCCAGGTTTGCCTTCACAAAAGCGAGGTCAGCAACTGCTATAAAAGCCGTTTGAACGGCAAGTCCTCCCAAGGCATTGCTCACCGCGAGTTCTGCATGCCCTTCGTA
>JAGRAT010000524.1 GCA_020434495.1 Bdellovibrionales bacterium
TGTTGGCTATAGGCCTTAAACGGAAAGATCAAAGAGAAGCAAGTCGCGCAACACGCATTATCATCCAACTGGAATCCGCCAATCGCCCACGACAGGTTAAAAAGTTATCGAATAAGCTAAGACAAAAGCTCAGATCTCTCCAGCGCGCAGTCCAACAACTCTAGTCCTATAAAAGGACAGGCAATTTTCTAGGAACTAAATATTCAATTTTCTCGATTACCAGAAGAAGGTCTTATTTAACGTTGGAGACTTCGTCTCAACCGAGCACTTTTTCCTGGAGCAATTGAGCAATGACAACAGCCAGAAAACATCTCATTCCGGATGGGGAGTCAGGCATCTATCACTGTTGGTCGAGATGTGTTCGCCGTGCATTCCTCTGTGGAGAAGACAAGTACACAGGCCGGTGCTACGACCACCGGAAGGAGTGGGTACGCGAAAGAATTCGATTCCTTGTTAAAGTGTTTGCCATTGACGTGCTGGCCTATGCCTTAATGTCCAACCACAAACACATTTTGCTTCGACGGCTCTTAGAGCAGTCTCGCCAATGGAGCGAAGAAGAGGTTGCTCGTCGTTGGTTGCTACTGTATCCGAAACATCGAGAATCCGATGGATCCCCAACTCCGCCGACTGACCTGGAAATACAAGAAATTATATCCTCGAAAAAACGGGTACAAGAACTCAGGGAAAGGCTTTCTTCAATCAGTTGGTTCATGAAATCACTCAATGAACAGATTGCTCGACGAGCAAACCGAGAGGACGAATGTACTGGCGCATTCTGGGAGGGACGGTTCAAATGTAAACGAATTGAGGACGAGGCTGCGCTCCTTGCATGTTCGGTATACATAGATCTCAATCCAGTTCGAGCAAAACTCGCGCCAACGCCTGAAAAGAGCGACTTCACGAGCGTACAAGAAAGAGCGCAGGCACTGAAACGGGGCCAGAGTGATGGTGCACTTTGGATTGCGCCAATTGAAAAGACAAAAGAACAGCCTCGAGGATATCTCTCCCTCTCAACCGAAGATTATCTTAATCTCTTGGATATCACTGGTCGGATGGTCCAAAAGAACAAGTGCGGAGCAATACCTCAAGAGCTTCCTCCCATACTAGAGCGCCTTGGAATTTGCTCCATTCATGGTTGGCTAGAAATCACTTCCTCTCTCGGAGATGCATTTTCTTCCACGGTCGGAGTCCCTGCCGCGCTCGAAGCACGCGCGGAGGTACTCAATAAGAAGTGGCTCAAGGGAATTCGTCTCTCACGAAGAGTTTTTACAATCTAGTTGCTCCCTTTAGAACTCACGAGCAACAACCGCCTGACTCACGTTACTCCTTTAACATTCAAGAGCCGGATCCAGACATCAGAATTCGTTTCCGAACTCTAGATGGTTTACGCCAACCTATTTGAAGGGAGCCAATTAGTCACAAACCACTAAAAGGTTGGAGCTAGTGCCCCATCCCAGATCTACTTTTGAATATGCCTGTCCTGGAATTAGAATTAGTGTCCTGGAACTATGAACTACCTAAATCTACTGGAACTATATGTCCTTGTCCTAGAACAATTCTGCCTGTCCTAGATCTATCTTTTCGTTCGACCCTTGAAGGAGGGATCTGAGGTTCTTCCGCCAACGACTTCGATGGTTCCGCAGAGGGCCTGCTGTTTTGGGTTGGTAGCGGTGATGTCGAATGGGATGTTTCCATCGATAGCTACTGACTCAGTAAGCTGGTCGTTGGTAACATTCGCACACTGCTTGCGGTTTTTGATAAACGCGTACTTGAAAACAAACTGCGTAGTGGCTGTCACAGCGTCATCGGCTTCGTAATCAAACTTAATGCGCCAACGATTCACCTTTTTCCCCTTGCTCTTCTTCCCTCTCTTCTTACCGCCTCCAATTTTTACTTGCTTCGGCTTAGAGAATCGAAGGTTGCGGGCGGTAGTACTCTGCAACTGCTTGGCAACATCAAGGAGCGTCCCAAACACTGAGAACTGGTCAGAAAGCACGCAAATCTCTCCACTACCATCATCATTTAATGTTCGAGTCGCAGTAAGGATTGCTACCGAATTTGAGGAATCCTTGACCTTGAACACCTGGATGTTCTCTATTCCACCAGCTGCTATTATCGTCTCTTTGTCGATAGTAAAGCAGATCCTTAACTTCTGCGCCGTGTTTCTTACCTTCTCTCCCGTTGCCCCCAACGGGTCAATCTCAATAATTG
>JAGRAT010000525.1 GCA_020434495.1 Bdellovibrionales bacterium
GAGCACACTAGCAGGTTCAGCAAAGGCAAAAGTCGCTAGTGCAACGGTAAGAATGGAAGAGAAAACACGCTTCATGAATTATTCCTCTCATTTTTTGAGATAGCTTCTCGTTCGATTGCGAGACTTTACCGACCTGAGTTCTAAAAGTAAAAGTGTTTTTGGACACGAAGCCGGTCTCTGAAAATGCTCCTTCTGACTCCGTTTGTGACGAGCTTCCCTGAACAGTATCGTGACCCACCCACCGATAGGGGCTTTGCTATACAAGGCGAAATCCCTCCAAACCTTGGCGTTATCCCTTTCGAGTCGTCTTGCCGGTTAAGATGGGAGAACGGTACAGTGAAGTATATGCGACAAACTTTTCCTATCTTTCTATTTTTATCAGTATTTCTGTTTTCTCTCATCGGATGTGCTCCATCTTATCGAGTGAGTGTTCCAACTCTAACTGGAGTTGTTTTGGATGGAACTCAACCAGTTGTTGGAATGGGAGTAAGGCTTTCGACCAACTATTGGGCTGATGGTGTACGGGTTTGTCGAGTAGAGAGAGAAGAAACAGAGACTAATGCGCGGGGAAGCTTTACGGTTGGTCCGCTCAGAACATTATGGTTGGGAGGTTCGGATCGTGAACCGCGTACCTGGTACGGGGTATGTCTTGAGATTGATGGCAATTATACGTTGGCGCTTTCGGTCCCGGTATCCGATCTTGTTTTGAAAGAGGAGTATCAACTGGAATGTCAGTTGAATCCTGAACAGCGCATCCCAATAAACGAACAAATTCTCGGAATGCCGAGAGCTTCAATGCTTGGTATACAGAGTATTGATGAAGCTCCTCTCTGTTCCTTCGTAAGTGAGGAAAGTAAGGCGGCGAAGAAAATAGGAGAGACGGCCAGTAGTGTAGTTCTCTCTACTTTTATGTCCGCACTGCAAGGAGCGCTCAAGGAAGGGGGAGCTGCCCATGCTGTATCTTTTTGTAATGTTGAATTGCCACAGATTGCAACAGAGGTAAGAGCGAAGTTGCCAGAGGGGGTGACCTTTAAGCGGGTAAGTTCAAAAGTAAGAAATCCAAATAACGCACCAGATGTTGAAGATAGAGTGGCACTGAATCATTTTGAAATCGAAGAGCGATCAAATAGACCGCTTCCCGGTTATCTGCTGCAACGATTAGAGGATGGTGGATTCCGGTATTATTCTCCTCTAAAAATCGGAGAGACCTGTCTTCAGTGTCATGGACCTAGGGAATCTCTCCCTCAGGCGGTGAGGAGCGTACTGGAAGAAAGGTATAAAAATGATGAGGCTCATGGTTACTCGGCTGGCGATTTTCGGGGATTATTACGAATCGCCATTCCAAAGGAGTCCCTGTACGAAGGATTAAAGTAGCTACTTCGCATTGCGAACAGGCTTGAAAATGAGCTAAGGACCATTCACCATAGCACCCTATGGGATCATCGGCGCAGGGCTTATTTGCTAACAATGAAGAGACGCTTCCACTGGCTGAGCGTGCTCGACCACACTCCTTTGATGAGATGATTCCACCGCCTGGAGTTGATGCCCATTTATTGGAAACGTGGAAGCGCGGAAAGGGGCGACCACCCTCCCTGATTTTGTGGGGACCTCCCGGGTCTGGAAAGACGACACTTGCTCGAGTTCTTGGGAATACCTTTAAAGCTGAATTCCATGAGTTGTCAGCGGTCTCAGTTGGAGTGAAAGAGGTTCGAGAGGTGACAAAGAGAGCTGAAAGTTCTTTGGCTCCTACTATTCTCTTTCTCGACGAAGTTCACAGATTCAACAAGGCGCAACAGGATGTTCTGCTCCCCTGGATTGAGAAGGGGACTATCTCTTTCATCGGGGCAACGACCGAGAACCCAACATTTTCACTGAATGGTGCGTTGCTGTCTCGCTGCGAGGTGGTCCACTTAACAGGGTTTGGTGAGGAGACACTTCTTGATGTTATTGATAGAGCCCTTTCGCTAAAAGGAGAGCAGCTGACTTCAGAAGAGAAAGGAATGCTTCTCCAGATGGCGCAAGGGGATGCTCGAGCAGCCTTACGCACGCTAGAGGCATTTCTTGCTCAACGTATCAGTGGCGGAGTGAGTCTTAGAGAGTTCCTTATATCAAGGTCAAATATTCACTACGACCGAGATGGGGATCAACATTTCGATTCCATTTCAGCATTTATAAAGAGTATGCGTGCGGGGGACACCGAT
>JAGRAT010000526.1 GCA_020434495.1 Bdellovibrionales bacterium
TGTATGTTCTTAGCATCGACTCCACTTGGTATTATATTTTTGATACCCCTCCAATCTCTGGCTACACCATGTCATGGTTTGCCACGACAAGGAGAGCACAAGAGGAAGTTGTTACGCGACTGAATGCGATCCCTGAACTCGTTATCTTGCAGCGGAATGGGGAGGAGGCCCTCGATAGTGTTCCCCTACGTGAGCGACTACCGATAATTTTTCGCTTCGTCGACGAACATTTCGAGGAGGTTTTTAGCCATAACGCTTATCGGCTGCTGAAACGAAGGGGAGTTCAAACAATAGAATGAGCGCCGAAATCTTAAGCTGCCTCCCCTTCTCCTCCCAGCCCGTCATCCCCTTCGTCTTCCTCTTGAATAAAGAGAGCAAGATTCGCGGAGGCGACCTCTGTCAGTTGTCCGATTCCTGAAGTGATCTTTCTAAAGACGAGCTCACACTGCTTTTGTACCTGAGGCAAGCTGCGCTCTGATAACTGATCACTGGGAGATTCCGTGAGGAGAGCAACTCGGAGAGCGAGCAAATGATGATCAATCCCGTGAATGTAGGCTCGGTAATTTACATCCATTGAGGTGTCGTCATCCAATGACGCGAACTTTTCTTCAAGCTGCTCGGAACCTTGTTCAAGAACTTTCAGAATTTGAGTGCTCGATACTGGCACCTCACTTCCGACTCGAGTGAGAGAGAATCCGATTGGTGCTGGTTCATGATTTCGAAGCTGCGAAAGAAAAAGGATAAGGCCATTCACCACGCGCCCGACTGTCCGTTGAATCTCTGGCAAAACGGTCAGGCGTAGCTCGTCCTGTCGCAGCACCTCTTTGGTAAGCACGGATCCATCGTTAATGGTCAGCAACCTTGCGCCACCGGTTGGGCTCACTTCGTCAACTTGAAGTTCACCTTGAAGAGCTTCGCTCAGCCGTCTCGCCTGACTCTCCAACGCAGCGGAAGTAAGGACCGCCCGCAAGTCTAACAAGTTATAAGCAAGCCTACCTGACATGTCCGGACGCAACACTCCTCCAGGAAAGCTCTCTCGAACGACTTCCATCACCTCACCGAGCTGCTCATGGATGTGAGGAACGACTTCCTGCAAAAATGGATTCTCTAAGGGGGTAATGAGGCGGAGCTCAATGAATGATTCCAGCTCACTTAACGCAGAGAGGAGGGCCGTCTCATCCGAAATGGAGCAGCGCTCTACTTGTTCCGCACGAAACCCTATCGCTTCAGGCTTTGAGACTTGTCGATGAATGAAATCAGTAATAAGGTCCCGCATTCCAAGAGCACGATCAATGAAGGCATCTTCGGAGTGGGCAATGCTATCCTCTTCTCCAGGTCCTTCGACCCGCTGCAATGAGTGAAACCCCTTCAGGTGCTGAATCAGCTCTGGAATGTCACTTCTCCTAAGATTTACTATCTGTGAGGCTCTAGAAACTTCCGAGCTCTCATCCTGGCCCTGACCATGAGATTCAGCAGGCTGGGGTGTAAAACCATGACTCGAATACATTGCAAACCTCCACATGGAGTAAGCCCTCGAACTGCTATGTCGAGGCACACGAGTGAAACCACCAAAAAATTGTTGGGAGGAATTAAGTCGAAAAAACAGGAGATGCCATATCAAGGTCTGCGTTGTCGCTCGACCTTTATCACCCAATGAGCAACGCTCTAGAAAGGCATCAAAAACGTAAATAACCCGGGGAAAACCGAAGGACGAATCCTCACCCCTACGGAATACGATGTAACAAGCGTCTTAAAGTTGCAGAGAATCGTTAACTTCCTTACAAACTCCTCATCTTTCTTGAAAATGCTTGACCAATCATGCAGTACCTTTAATGATAACAGCCGCTTAGCAACTTACTCGACGGACCTCCCCTCCCTATGGACGACACAGCGACCGGTTACAAATCATACCTCTCCCGGCACAACGAACTCATCTCACTAGCACTTGCTGGTGGAAGCGAACGAGCAAAGGAGCAGCACACCTCCCGTGGCAAACTCCTCGTTCGTGCGCGGATTGAAGAGCTCACTGATAACGGTAGTCCTTTTCTCGAACTCTCAACTTTAGCGGGATTAGATCTCTACGACGAAGTTCCTCCCGGAGCAGGAATTGTTACCGGAATAGGACGGGTGATGGGTCGCTTGGTGATGATAGTCGCTAACGATGCGACCGTTAAGGGTGGCACATACTTTC
>JAGRAT010000527.1 GCA_020434495.1 Bdellovibrionales bacterium
CTACCGTACCTGGCGGAGGGTTTGCTGTTGCCTCTGGAACTTCTCAAGCTGCTCCTCATGTGGCTGGCGCACTTGCAGCGCTGCTCGTTGGGTATCCAAATGCACGACTGTCTCAACTGAAGCGATTGCTCGTCTCTGCAGGCGACTTACGCGCGAGAGATCCCCTCTCAACAGTTCTTGCGCCTCGTCTTCATTTCGGAGATGCCGCGCTAGCTCCATCGCAAGGGTTTGTTCGGAAGGATGATGGTCGAATTCCTATTGTCGCCTTCGATATCCCGGGGGTTCAAGATGCTACGAACGCGAGTTTCTCTCTGTTCGCAGGAGAAGAAAGCAGTGCCTCGGTGTATTCGATGGTTACTGGTACGAACTTGAATCTTGGAGTCAGCAGCCATTTCGGATTGGTTGACACCATCCACCATCGGTGGTGGGAGTTTGGTTTTTCCAACACTTCTGGATCTCTTCAGGATGGTTTTGCAGAGATCACCTTTGTTTTGCCCGCCGCGCTGCAGGGGATATTTAGTCATTTTCATTTTCAGCTTGTGGGGTGGGAGCCTACTCAGGTAGGTGAAGTGCCAGCTGGGTTTGTCCTTGGGAAAAAATCCTCAGTTCAGGTTGAATTGCCATAAAATATTCAGAAAAAGAGACCTTATTTGGCATTTTTTCAACTGCCATTTCGTAGGAGGTATAACCGTGTTACGTTTTCGCGGTTGTGTTTCTTGGTTGTGACTCATCCTTTTGGTGCTCTTCCTTCCATGAATTGATTTGAAAGCCCCATCTTGTTGTATCGAGGTGGGTACCGGGGAGCCTAACAGCTTTCCGGGCAGTGATGTGGTGGTACATGAATAAACTTTCGCGTGATGAACGTCTCGCAATGGTGCATTTTGTTAAAAGTTTGCTCGATCAACTCGACGAAACTGCAAGCCTCAAAAAGCAGGGAAAGAAGGCAGAGATAAGTCGGAAAATTCTTGAGGAGATGACTTCTGTCCTTCCGAAGCTCGAACCCGATCTGTTAGAGCTCTTCTACGCCTACCTGATCACCTTTAGTAGTAATATTCAAAAGCCCCCTTCGCGAGCGCACTCAGAGGAAGTTGCCGAGTATACTGTCGATAAAAAGCGAGCGCTGCTCGATCAGATCCACAAGGCGTTGGTAGAAAAAGCTGCATAAGTTGAGGTGATACATCTCACGTCAGGTCAACACAGGAGGAAATAATTTCGCCCTACTTCTGTTGTCCTGGTATTCGTAGTTTAAGTTCGACAGTATTTGTCTTTGTTTCGCCGGTGAAGCTCGTTTCGGTCTCAACGATAACGAGTTTGTTTGGGAGAATCTCGGTCACCACCCCGTTTTTTTGGCCGATGTGGGTGCCCAATCGTACGGTAAATCCTTTTCCAGTGCTTGATTCTACAATGGCTTTAGGGTCGCCAAAGCCTTCTAGAACCGCAGTGAGACGAAGCTGTCCGATACTAAACTGCTCCAATTCGGTCTTTCCTTCTGTGTCGATCTCTGGAGCAAAATTAAATGGAGCAAATGGATCTCGTTTTTCCGCGGGGTCGTAAACGAACTCTTCTGGCTCTTCATCGAGCATCGCCACGAGCTGTGTTTCGGCTTCTTCTTCAGCAGTGAGTGCCTCTGGAGCTCCTTTGTCTGGTTGCGACAGCTTGTTGCCTTCTTGTCCGACCCGAAAGATCTTTCCGTCCACGGAATAAGAAAACGGCTTTCCGGTAGCAGGATCGATCGGGATGGAAGGAAAATACTCTGGCACAAGCGCGGCGAGCGTGTTGGGGGGGGTATTCCCGTTTTTGACCATCCAATCCCTTACGGAGAGCTGTACCTTCATCAGATCTTTCCGACGGGAGTCTATATCGTCCCGTGCAGAGAGTTTTTCGTCCAAAGCCTCAGTGAACGGTTTCACCTCTGGCCTGGTCATTCTGATTGCGACTTGCGCAACGAGGAGGAGAACGAAAACTCCGATGAGGACGTAGATAGAAGAGGACGGTTTCTTTCGAGGCATTTCTTATTGATATCGCGAAGAAGCGATGGTGGAAAGCCCTCCCGTTGAGTTCTCGAAAGGACTTATTCGGTAATAAACGGTGGTAATCTTGATTCTCCCCACCACCTTAGGCTACACATGAGAGCTCATTTGGAGGCGGGACAGGTCCACCCCGGGGTGTAGCTCAGCCTGGTTAGA
>JAGRAT010000528.1 GCA_020434495.1 Bdellovibrionales bacterium
CTCCTAGCAGTATTTCGGGTTTTGTCCTTGTGATTGCTCATGTACCCTAAAAAGTAGCGTTTTGGGTCTCTTGCCACAATATGAATCACGGCGTAATGCACAATATCACACCTCGGAGGCCCGCTTGGCGTGTCGCTAGCTCACGTCCCATGAGATTGGCACGTCCCAAGAGATTGGCGCACTCCATGAGATTAGCGCGCCCTGTGAGATTCGCTAATGATTCTGCTGCGACCTTGGTTGAAGTTGCTATCCTCCTACCGCTCATTTTTATCATCGCGGCTGTAACTTACGATTTGGCGAGGTTGTATGTTAATTCTGTTTACGCAAACGAAATAGCTCTTTACGGCGCAAAGCTCGCGAATTCCTCTGATCCTGATGGATATGCCTTCCCAGATTCCGATCTCGCCAACATGATAAGATCTCCTTCCGGAGAGGACGCGGGTATCACCACCAAGCGCCAGGCATTTTGGACTAATCAGCTCGACCCCACTCATTCGAAATTTTGGGGGCTCACTTACTATCCGAGGAAAGACAAGGCGGTGCTCAACCTGCTATACGGATTTGCCGTGCAGCTAAGCGATAGAATCTACTTTCCCATTCCTGAACAGTTAGATGGTTCGGATCCAGTCTCTGAGCTTGGTGGGCGGGTAAACTGCTCTATCTGGCTTGAGTTTCCAACTCGTCCACCCCTTGAAGGGACGTGGGGTACGGACACAAACGCTATTCTTAACGCCTCTCGAGATAGAATCATACATGTTCGTTGTGCAGTGCCGATGTTTGGGCTGCGACTTGCGACTTTTAATGATCAGCAGGTGCAATATGTTAGTGCATCTGCGTATGCATTTGATGCTGGGACGATTCGGCCGTAGAATATGAAGTGGAGCGTTCGATGACTTTTCGATATCTCAAAAAATCTTCCGCCTGTTGCCGGTGTCTCATTCCCGATGGGGCCGCCGAGAGGAGGCGAAGCCGTCGAAATCTAAAGCGTAGTTCCTATTCTGATAGGGGAGCTGTATCTGATAGAGGAGCTGTGCTCATCGAAGCGAGCATCTCCCTTGGGCTGCTTGTTGTTGTAATTCTTGGCGGTGCCCATCTCCTTGCGAAATCGCACCGTTCGCTCCTCCACTCCAAAGTAATGACCGAACTCTTAATGGGGCCACAGCTCCAAACCATTGATTTTGATGTGGAGAATGGAATCTTTTCTGTTCTTGGCCCAGCAACTTCTCCAACCGTCCAGCAGTATATGGACGAGATCGGAAACTTCTTCACCCAGCGAGCTCCTGACGATGCCGTCCTTCATCTCTTTCTCGGATACGTAGAAGTCAACTCTACTACCGGTGTTGCCTCGCAGTATGTCCTCTCTGGGTCGGGAAATACTGTTTATACCTATCCATCAGGAGCTTCGGCGAGCAGATGTAATAACTCTACTCTTACCACAAATCTTGTGAACTACGGCTTGGCGCATCTTGCGGCTTACCGCGATTACGTTGATCCGAATACGAGTACGAAGCCCGCTATTGGCTCCAAACTTTACGATGTGACCGTTGGGCCAGATCAGGTGAACGACCGTTATCGGGAGTATGTGAACTTTTTACCGATGGTGTATGCGGCTATCTGCTCAGAGACTTTTTCTTTTCTCTATCCGGATCGCACGGTGACCTATTATCCGTTTGTTCCGCGAAGGTTGGTAAATTAGGTGGTGCATGCGTTTGGGGGGAATATGAAAAGAAAACGCGCATCGACTTCTTTAAATCTTCAGAGTGAAGAGGGGTTTGTCCTTATCTGGACCCTTTATATGATCATCCCTCTTGTAACGCTCAGTTTCCTATTTCTCATGTATTCGCAGTCATACAACCGAAAACTCGATGCGCAGTATTACGCGATGAATATTACGATGTCGGGGACCCGTAGTGCTGAGTTCGATACCGACGAAACGGTAAACAATATGGCTGCCTTTGCCCATGCCTCGGGTCTTACCGGTGCTGCCCCTACGAGACTTTGGCAGAGTACCGCGAATGGCGACGTCGCTTTTGTCCACGATACCGAATCCTCGCGATTACATTCTGTAACCACCTTCCTTGTCTTCTCGCAAGGGGTGCTGGGGAATATGATAGATAATGCCACTGGGGTGGATGTCGTTGGCGTTTCTCAGGCGAAACCTAATCCCGTGCTCATTAACCTTGTT
>JAGRAT010000052.1 GCA_020434495.1 Bdellovibrionales bacterium
TGAACCTGTTTCAGCACCGCTTCATAAAGTTGTCGCAACGAATCAGACTCTTTTCGTAATACGTTATACCGAACGAGAAGCTTAGAGATCTCGTAACCCTTCTCTTTTTCAATATCGAGCTGCTCCAAAATGCTCTGCTCAGCCGCAAGCTTGCTCTTTACCTCAATATCAAGACCATTGAATACCTGATCTCTCGAATCCTTTATCGACTCCTGCAAAGATTCGATTTTCGCCTTTAATTCGATCATCCCGGGATATTTATCGGTGACCCGCTTTGACATCGATTGGTATTCTGCCAGGGTACGCTTCAGTTCAAGTCGAAGGGGCCGTATCGAATCATCATCAAGAGTGGTTGCCTCAGCTGGCCCAGCAGTTCTTAACTCTTCGAGTAAGTTCTCTGCCTTCATTCGACTCGCTGACGCTTTGGCGAGGGCCTCAGTTAATGTGATAATCTTTCGCATCGAAAGGTCCGCTCCCTGATCCTGCGAAGAGATGATCAGCTTGTTCTCTTCAGCGTAACTCGCAAGCTCTGCCTCTGCTTGCGCCAGCTTCTCGCTCAACTCTTTTCCCTGCTTCTGCAACGTCTGAAGATTGCTCAGCATGCTTTCTTGGCGTTCGCTCTGAAGATCTTCGATGAAGCCTCTGGCGTGCGCGTTTGCCACTTTTTGGCTCAACTTTGCGCTGCGAGTAACTGCCTCGATTTCTACGAGCGAGGTATCTGGAATCGGATCAACATCGATCAGATCCAGATAAGCTCGAATAAGCTTTGGCGAATGCTGATAGTGCTCGTCTTCACGCTCGTCGAACTCTGGCACGACATTCTCTTCCCCAAAAAATGGAAGCTCCTTCAACACCGATTTCGCGAACTCCTTTACCGGAGAAAGCCACCCCCGACCGGTGCTCTTGAAATATGCGTTGATGGTGTCTTCCATTCCATCTTGGGACAGAACCCGATCGGCGATTCCCGGACGTCTTAACTTCGCGATTGTCGTGAGCAAGTACTCTTCATTTTTCCGATTGTCGACGCGGTGCAAACTCTCGATCGAGGTATTCGCCAAAATCGGAGCGTAGCCTTTAATCTCGATTGACGTGGTGGCAGAAAAAAGTCGATCTGCTGTCACGCAATAAATTCCTGCGCCAACCGTGAACAGGAGTGTCGATGCGACGATCCAAACGTAGTGTTTGCGAAAAAGCGCTATAAGCTCTTTTAAAGAAGGCTGGTTGTTTTCGACAGATCCGTCGCCGTATCGCAGATCGCCCGACATCATCTGGGCGTTAACAGGGCTCACAGAAGAAGTAGAACGCAGAATGGCTGGCTGATTATTCATATAGTTTCCCTAGCCTATGGTCTCGCTTGAATTCCGATTCCACGGAAAATTCCGTTAATCGCCTCTACAATTTGACGTTGTACATGCCGTCCGGAAGCGGTTGGGACCCGCACAACATCACCGTCCCGAAGTCGCAGATCGCTCTTCCCTTGAAGCGCCACCTCCTCAAGGTTCATTGCGAGCAGCGCTTTTTTCCCACCGCCGATATCTCGGATAAGTTCGACTTCGTCTACTTTTGCCCCGTATGTAAATCCACCGGCGCTCGCTACAGCCGAAAACGCGGTAGTCTTTTTGTTGAGAGAATATGATCCTGGCTTATTGACCTCGCCGTCAACCTCGTAGCTCCCCGCTTCTGGAACGACGATAGTATCACCGTGAACGACAGGAAGAACGACTGGATTGCTATTCACATCTCCGATGAGATCTTCGTACCAGATCTCAACCGCACGCGCTTCTTCAGCTTGAGGGAGCCCGTCGACAGCGGCCCGATGGGGCGACGGCATTACAAGGATACGGTTTCCAGCGCTGTTCGTTCTGCCACCAGCAAGAGCAAGAACATCACTCACAAGCATTCCAGACTCTCTAAGTGGGTATATTCCTGGCTTAGCAACTGCGCCCGATATTGATACCTGACTCGACTGAATGTTTTTCAGAGCGATAATAATGTTGGGATTTACAATGTAGTCACGGTAGCGCGCCTCTAAAAATCCCCGCAATTCAGGGATAGTCTTTCCGGCGACTGAAATGCGGTCTCCTATGAGCGGAAGGGCTACCGTGCCATCCTGTGAAACGGTAATGTTTTCCTGGTTTAACTCAGGAAACTGAAAAACGGTAACTGAAAATACATCTCCAATACCAAGTACATATCCACCAGCTTGCTGAGCAGAGAGCAACGGTCTTCTCGCTGACTGCAGAGTCTTCAACCGTTCCTGAATTTCCTTCTCGTAGTTAAAAAATTCATCGGCACCAGCCAATTGAAGGACCGAGCTGTCTGAATTCGACGCTCCAGCGGATTGTGATGAGGAATTTGACGGAACAGTGCTGTTGCCCCGGTTGGATTGCTCCAACTCACTAGCAGGGGGTACATACCGAACACATCCGCTGAAAGCAAACGCCACGGTAAACACAATGAAGCCAGCAAGAAACAATCGAAATAAAGGCATCGGTATAAACATATCCCAGGTAGAAACGATGAAGGCTAAGGGGCATCTCAGATGTCCTGCCGTAAGTAGCCCGACACTATAACACACATCGAAACTCTAACGAATCCCTCCAAAGCCGAATAAAGTGAGAATTTTAACCAGTTTATCCCGGAAGCTCAATGCGAAGCGCACGCTGCAGGAGGCTTGGAAGACGACGGATACGAGATGCGATTTGCTCACGTTTTGCTAACACTTGAATAGCCGCCGGAAAGAGAGGTTGTGGAGCGAAAAAAATCGCCGCTAATCCACTGAACAAACACATCGGCGCGGCGCACCCAAACACCACAAAAGGCGAAATGCCGTACTGTCTGCGCCAAACTTCGAGAACGAAGCACCCTGCCCCGACCACGGAAGCCACCCAGATTCCCGGAAGGTGCGCTTTTACGAATTCGGCGAATGAGGCCCCCACTGCACGACCTCCAACAAACGAGAGCGCGAAATAGTTAAGCGCTACTGCTAACAGCACCGCGTATGCTACCTGCACAAGTCCATACTGGGCCCCGATGAGTGTGCCGCCAATGACGAATAGGGCGTAAAAAGCCTGTAAGAGAGAATATCGGTACACTCTTCCAAGCGAGCGCAAAACAGTATCACCAGCTTTGTATCCCGCTCGAAAAAAGATGCCAGCTGCGAATATCCTGAGCACCGGAGCTCCATCCATCCACTTTTCCCCAAGCACGACGGAGACAATCACCTCTGGTAAGATAAAACACACCACACTTAACGGAAGTGAGATTAAGGTTACGACCTCTAGAAGCATGAGCATTCCACTTTTCATGGTGCTGCTTTCTTTCTGTTTCAGAGCAAGAGCTGGAAACAGCACTTTGTCGAGTACCTGCGCGACGTATACAGATGGGATGGTCATCAATTGATATATCCGCGTGTAGAGTCCGAGCGATTCGGTGCCGAGTACGCGCCCCACAACGAAGTTATCTCCTTGCAGAGCCGCAAAGTTGAGCAGGCGTCCGAGTGAAAATCCTATTCCGGTTTTTAAAATGGAAGCTGCGGTCTGAAAGCTCCACTCAATACCGCGCGGCAGCTCCCGGGAAAGCAGCCCCAGGGTGCGGCGGTATAGCGAATATTTGCAAAGTCGAATGGCTAGCTGCCCTGCAATAAGAGACCATACGCCGCACCCAAGTGCGGCCAGTGGCACAGCGACAACACAATACCCACAAAAATAGGAGAGATTATCAATGACTGCGATCGCTTTAAATTCAAGAGCTCTGGTAAGCCACGCCTCAAAAACGATGCAAGCGCCTTCGAAAATAAAGACGATGCTGAGAACTTGTAAAATGGATACCAGATCTGGCTCAGAGAAATAGCGAGCTACCGGATAACTTAAAAAATAAAGCGCCCCGCTCACCAGGAGCCCAATGGACAATCCCAAGCTACGGCAGACCCTCCATTCATGCTCACTGACAGAGTGCCTCTGAATGAGAGTTGGCGTTATTCCAAGTTGGCCAACCCTTTCAGCAAGGTTGGTAAAGACAAGCGCAATTCCAAGTAACCCAAAATCTCGCGGTTCTAACAGTCGCGAAAGTATCGCGATGAACACTATCTGACTTAACGCCTTCAAAAACGTTGAGAGATAGGTCCAGCCGATACCTCGAAAAACCTTACCAGCAATAGAGGAGTTCCCTGTTGTCATACTTTGCCATCGGTGCTACCGCTTCCGAGTAGTGAGTGATAGACCCTTCGTAAAAGTTCTTTCCCGAGCGCACCGTATTCGTAAAGCAAAACTCGTAAACTGCGCTTTTCACGCCACCACGAATCGAAATGAAAATCCTTGGCACCTATCACCTGCGCTTTTATATCAGGGGCGAGTCGGTTCCATATTATTCGAACACGACGAGAGTGGGCAGCAGACGTTGCCACATTTACCGATTTTTCTCCCGCTTTCCTTAAAAATTTCGCTATTTCGTTGATTTCTGAGGACGAATCGTAGATCCCTTCACACGGAATCATCTCAATTTGAGTTTCGCGAATTCCCTTCTCTATCACTTGAGCTCGATACTCAAATCCTCGTCCTTCCCAGGTTGCGTAATCCGGTACCGTAGGGAAGACGGTCGGATGATAGCCGTCGCAAAAGAGAATCTTCTCGCTAAACTTCTCCAGAATAATCCGCGCAGCCAAATCGGTTCGATCTGAACGCTCTCCACCAAGCATGACCACCACGTAGTGGGTCTTTCTCTCGGCATCACGCACGATTAATTCGTGAGCTGGGATTCGAAGCACACTCAGCACCTGCTGCGGGAAAAACAGATACAATAGTGCGCTACAAACTAAGGTGCCTAAGGTGACCGTTACACCGATCTGAAAAGCTCTTTTCATAGGGAAATAGTACTGGGCTATGAAACTACGCGCGAACCAGGCTAACATAGTTCTCAATATTACGGGCATGTAGGGCCCGATCTTTTCGTTGTTTTTGAGCGTTCGGTGAGCTGGTATCTTCGTTTCCATCTTCTCGTAGCCCTTGCAATTTCAGCAAGCGTAGCGGATCTCGCGCTGGGTCGCATGGGAGCCTTGCCGCTTCCTGCTACTCTCTTAACGGTGCTGATGTTCTCAAGTCTTGCCGCGATCATTGTACTGTTTGACATTACCGGAAACTTCGGCGCACGTACTATCGCGCTCATTCGTTACAATCGTTTTGTACTCACTCCCTATCTCTCTTTCGCCATCCTTACCCTGGTTCTGAGCATGTCGCCGGGGGCCTATTGGGGCGAGGGCGGAAAATGGATCTACATTATTACATACGGATTTGTACTGTTCTTAAGTGCGCTCATTGCATCCCCCATCCCCTTTCGAGGGATGACTACCCGCTCGGCGTTGCAACTCCCGCTGCTGCTGCTGATCGCTTCCATGACTTACGAGTTATGGAATCCTGGGTATTTTTCAACCGAAGAATCGCGACCTGCTGGATTTGCTGGAAACTCAAACTTTGGCGCGTTGGCGGCGAATATGATGTGCGCCAGCATCTTAAGTTACGGCCGTGCTGGCTCAGTAAAGCGAGATATGGCATGGCTCATGGCGACTGGTATGGGAGTACTCATGACTCAGTCAAGAAGCGGCTTACTCGGATTCTTGGCTCTTCTAATTTACTATCTTTTTCATTACATCCGCTCGCGGCCCTTTACTCCCGGCGAACTCCTGAAATTCTTAGTGGCAGTTACATTCGGAGTAGTACTTACTGGCTGGACCATGCTCTATATTTTTGAAGACAGTGGACTGTTTAAGGATAGAAAAACTCGCTTCGATACTTTCATGGAGTCCGGTGAAACCGATGATGGATCTGCCGAAAGTCGGCTGCGCCGCGCGAGGTACGCGGTCACTAAAATAACTGAAGCGCCGCTCATTGGTCACGGAACCGCCTTTACCCGATCGTATAAGGGTCAGCCCCACAATATATATCTTCAGATCTGGGTAAACTACGGGCTCATAGGTTTGAGTCTTTGGCTGTTTATCCTCGGAAGCGCTTGGTGGACTTTCCGAAAAAACGATTACCTTCCTGGGCGCGGGCTTATACTTGTAACCTTTATCGGTGGTTTTTTCAGCCACAATATTCTTGAACAACACCCTTTCTTGATCTGTTTTGGAATCATGCTTGGCGAGAACTTTCAGCTCTTCGAGCGAGCGAGACTGCTCTGTGCAAGACCAGCTGCTGCACCATAGCTTCTTCTCCCTCACCAAGAGCTTCTTCTCCCGAACCCAGACGTTTCTGCGCAGTTGTAACACCTCTTTCCTAGGAATTTTTCGTACCCGAAGCTGCACTGCCGATAAACACCTCGCGAGCGCTGAATTCTGTTCGGCAAGTCAATTGCAACTCTCCGTGAAGGGGAGTTCAGATGTCAGTAATTTCAGCAAAAACTATCAGATGCTATGTCGTTGCAACGTTCGTTTTTACAGTTGCCCAGAGCACCTTTTGTCTCGCCGCCTCCCAATCTCCGACCTGCCAGCTAACACATGAGAATCTCACCACTCGTTCAGCTACCGTGACCATTCGTTTTTCCGAAGGAGTTTCGCTCGATAAAGCAAAACAGCTACAGATTGAGAATGGAAGTGTAACGGATATTCATGAAGTAACTGATCCAGCGCAAGTCGGTACTCATTTCGAATTCACGCTCTGGAAGACAGAATCCAGGAAAAGCCGTGCTAGAAATCAACGAGTCAAGAAATCGGGGAAGAGACGAAAGTTACGGCCCACTCTTGTAAAGGTGAAAGCGGGATTCGCTCGGTCGCTCACCTCCCACAAAACCTCAAAGAGCTGTAGGCCACTCTCGATCACTTGGCCGAAAATCGCCCCAGCAATTCCGAAAAGCCCAGCGGCTGGGCCGGGCGGAGACGAACCCTCCCCAACGGCTACTCCAACTCCGGAACCAACAACTCAACCAACGCCCAGCTCCACACCGACGCCAATTCCTACCAGCACTCCAGCTCCCACCGCGACCCCAGCGTCAACTCCAACTCCAAACCCAAGCCCTACCGAAACACCAACTCCGTCGCCTACCCCAAGCCCCTCGCCATCTCCATCACTATCACCGTCTCCATCTCAGACTCCCCCTCCAAGCGTATGCAGCGGATCAACGGTACACGCTGCAACAACGCTCCCTATTTATTCTGGAGCAAGTGGACATGGAAAATATACTTTTGCTGGCAGTGGGCGGCATCTCGCTCAACCGTGCACGGTGATTCACCGCGTCACCAACCTCAACAATTCGGGCTCTGGTTCGCTGCGGGCCTGTATTGACGCTTCCGGTCCACGAACATGCATATTTGAGGTTTCAGGAGCGATACGACTCACGAGTGAGCTGAAGATCGATAATCCCTATATCACTATCGCTGGGCAAACCGCCCCAGAAGGTGGAATCACTATCAGAGATGCTGGGATGAGTATTGAGGCGAGTCACGTACTCGTTGAACACCTCCGTTTTCATATCGGTGATAGTCCAAGCGGCTCAAACCCCGGCTCGAGAGATGGAATCCGTATTTGGGCTTCTCAGTCAGCAGTCGAAGAAGTGTATATTCGAAACGTGACCATTGCCTGGGCGCTCGACGAAGGATTTTCAATTTCGGCTTCAAATGGAATCGTTTCGAATGTCACCTTTACTGATTCGATGATCACCTCTGGACTTGATATGTCCATTCACCCGGAAGCGTCGACTCCAGGTGACCTGGGCCACAGCAAAGCAGTTCTCATTTCCGGATCTAAGGGTGTACAAGGCATTTCCTTTCAGCAAAACTTGCTTGCTCACAACGCGGATCGAAACATTCGGATCAACTCTCCAGCCACCCTTGAGTACGTAAACAACCTTGTGTACGACTGGGGCCGTGGCGGTGGCGCAGGACGAACCATCGAACTCTCTTCAAGTTCATCGTACGATCAGTTTCTCGATATCATTGGAAATTTTTACGAGCCCGGGCTCGATACCTTCTGTCCTGAAACGGAGTATCAAGCAGATCGCTGCTTTGATTCCGGGAACGACGGAATTGATTCGGCCAGCGAACGCTCCACGATGCATTTTATTCTTCGCGCCTCAACGTCGAGCGGTCTCACCGATCGCGATAGATTTTTCATCTCAGATAACATCTCCAACACTCGCTCTGACGGGCAAGATGAGTGGAAGATTGCCGATAAAAAACTGTACGAAAACTACAACAGCGGAGTGCTACACTTCCCAGAGAACCGCGCAGAATCTCGAGTCGCTGCGAGCGCCTCAACTGCTCCCATGAGCTCACTGGAAGCGTTCTCGTTCGTACTCGCCCACGCCGGAGCGAGACCCGCTGAGCGAGATTCCGTGGAAGAAGCTGCGGTTCAGGACGTCGACAGCAGAACCGGTCGAATTATCAATTGCGTAGCAGCCGACGGCTCGACTCGCTGCGAGAAGAACGCGGGTGGATGGCCCACCTATTCCCATCAAACCAGGGCTCTTCAGCTCCCGGCCGACCTTTTTGGTGACGATAACGCGGATGGATATACAAATTTTGAAAATTGGCTCGATTCCTTCAGAGATGGGGTTGAGTAGAACTCTTAAAGCCGGTAAAACCGCGGTTGTTCAAAAACTCCTATCTCGGTAGGCCGAAGGAAATCTCATGGAAATTTCAGTCATTGGAAGTGGTTATGTAGGTCTTGTCGCAGGAGCCTGCTTTGCAGATTCTGGGAACAACGTCATCTGTGTCGACAAGGATCCGAAAAAAATCGAAGCGTTACTACGAGGCGAGATCCCTATTTATGAGCCTGGCCTAAAGGAAATCGTCGAGCGAAACCGAAAAAATGGACGCCTTCGGTTCACAACCTCCCTCGAAGAGGGAGTACGCAATTCGACTGTCATCTTTATCGCGGTAGGAACTCCGCAAGATGAAGATGGCTCTGCCGATTTGTCCCACGTTCTTGCGGTAGCGAAAGGCATCGGTCAGAGCATGGACGGCGAGAAAATCGTCGTCGACAAATCAACGGTTCCAGTTGGAACAGCTGCTCTTGTTCGCTCCACCATTGAAGCAGAAACCACTCATCCAGTGCACGTCGTGAGCAATCCTGAATTTTTAAAAGAGGGCGCGGCAATTGACGATTTCATGAAGCCAGACCGCGTCGTAGTAGGAGTGCCGAGTGAAAAGGCGGCGGACGTGATGCGAAGTCTCTACGAGCCTTTTCTTCGCAATAACAATCCACTTCTCGTGATGGACGTTCCATCAGCTGAAATGACGAAATACGCTGCTAACGCCATGCTTGCGACGCGTATTTCATTTATGAACGAGATGGCATCTCTGTGCGAACGCGTTGGAGCGAATATCGATGATGTTCGAATCGGAATCGGCACAGATACTCGTATCGGAATGAGCTTTCTGTTTCCCGGAGTCGGCTACGGCGGTTCGTGCTTCCCAAAAGATGTACAAGCTCTCGTTCGCACTGGACAGCAGCACGGGGTTAATCTTCAAGTGGCTACGGCGGTTGAGCTGGTCAACGCGGGGCAGAAACGATCCCTGGTGAAGAAAATGGTCGAGTTTTATGGCTCGGCAGAGGAGCTGAAGGGGAAATGTTTTGGCGTTTGGGGTCTCGCATTCAAACCTAAAACGGACGATGTTCGCGAAGCTCCAGCACTTGTCATCTGTGAGCAACTCTTGAATTTTGGTGCGACCTTGCAGGTATCAGACCCAGAAGCGATGCACACATTCCGTGAGAAATTTGGTGAGCGTGAAGGCATCAGGTACATCGAAAACAATCTGGAGGCTGCTCAAGGAGTCGACGCTCTTGTTATTGTAACCGAATGGAATGATTTTCGACGTCCAGAGTTCGCTGATTTGAAGGCTGTCATGAAATCCCCTGTTATCTTCGACGGAAGGAATCTTTACAAGCTAAAAACGATGGCAGAACACGGATTCACCTACTTTTCAGTCGGTCGACCTTCTGTCACCAGCGAATAGTTTCCAGTAGCCGATGCCTGCAATGACGCAGAGCAACATGTCGAGCGGATAACGGAAACGGGATTCGGGGAAAGTAAGTGCGTGTACCCCGGTGAGGAAGATCCCGAAGCAAACAACTCCTAACACAAATGGCTCTTTCTTGAGAAGCCAGTACATGTGTAGATAAAGCGGACGAGCAGAGATCGACGATTCAGAAGTTCGAGCAACAAAGAAAGCAACTACTCCACCAAAAAGAAAGAGAGACTCAATTCCAAATGCTAGCATTAAAAAGATGTTCCGGTAACGAATATCTTCGATAATCAGCTGACCCGAAGCTCCCCGAGAGACACGGGCGGACGCCATCGGAAGAGGCACGGGCGAAAGGAAAAGGAGGGACTTCTCGACCATCCGTCGAAATGTCACAAGTGGGAACTTAAGAATAAACCCTTTCCCCCTCTCTGCAAGCACCTCATCCGTCCGAGAACTACTGAGATCAGAGAGCTCATCTTCACTTTTCAAGTACTCTTCATAATCATCGATCTCAACAACCGGGAAGAGCTCATCAAAGTGAGGATTGTTTCCTTTATAGAGATTCATTCCAGAAGTGGTCGAAGAAGATACCGTTACAGCGCCTGTTAAGTGGTAGAGCTTGATCTGCCACGGCAGTACTGTCATCAGGAACACCAAAAGCCCGGTGGCTACGTGAAGGACTGCTTTGGGAAGAGAAGAGGCTTTCATTCCGCATTGAGCGAAAGGAGCGATAACAAGTAGCGGAACAAGTAGCAGCCCTGTCGGGCGGGTCAGATGTGCAAGTCCAGCAACAAGCCCAAGTCCAACGTAGCGAATCAGTTCTGAATGAAACCTGCCGTAATAGACAATAGGGAACAAGAGCACTTCAAATAAAAACAGTGCCGTTTCTCGTTCACTGATCAGCTCAAGCTGCAAGACGAAATGAGAAAGATAGAGCGCTACCGCAAATAGTCCCGCCAGTTCGCGGCCGCTGACCCTCGTGGCAAGAGCAAACAGGAGGACTGAACAAAGAAACCCGAGTAGGACCTGAAACAATACAACCGCCGCCTGACCCAGCCCGGAGGAGTATATGACGCTGAGTACGATGGGATACAGAGGCGGCCGGTAGCCATCCTGAAACGGAATGCCGTGTAAAAGTCCACGAGCGACTACCGAATAGGAAGGACTTCCAGGAAGAGGGGCAATTTGCCCACACTTGAGATAAGCAGTTACAACCAGGGCAAAGGAGGTAGCCAGAGCAAGCGCCAAGGCAAGAAAACGGCTTCGCCTCTCCCATTGATCAAGAACCGATTTCAACACACCTTACTCCTGCCCTCCTAGGATTCGTCGTATTGTAAGAGAAATCAACCCACTACGCGAACCTGGAATATGCCTTGCCAGTGAGTCGACCTCTGGGAAGTCTTTGGAGACGTGGTGCCCACTGGATTATCAAAACAGCACGGTTTATGATCTTCGGCGTTGGGAAAAAATTCCTTAGAGACTATAAGGCTATTCATGAAAACACGCTGGGCTTCAATATTTCTTGTTGCCACTCGTCCTCGTAAGCTCTTCTGCTCCTTCTTCCCGCTACGAGCAATCATTATCTCGTGCTCCTGCTTCGAGCTGTGCCTTTTTGCGTTCGTTCAGCAGGCCCTTACGCCGCATACTGCTACAGCTCAGGATTACTTCTTCTCTCATACACCGTCTACAACGGAAGGACCGTTTGTTCGACACTCAGCAGGACTTACAACTTTTATCTATTCGGTCTTTAATCCAACAACGAATCACTTTCGTTGGGAGCAGACCTTCGAACCAGCTCCCGGAACTGGAAAGCTTCCCGATGGGTTGAATCTCGTCGTGAACAGTGGGTTTTCACCAAAGAACAGACAAGGTGAAATGGTAGCGCTCTTTTTTGATGCGCGAGATATCGCAAATGTGCGGCTTACAAGCTACGCATACAACGGGGTCGATTCTGATTCGAGTTGGCAGTGGGGCGATTTAGCTCAAACACAGCCAGCTGATAAAATTCTTTCGTCCATAACGGATTCAAGTTGGATCAACGAACTTTCCGTTATCAATACCGCTACTTCCCGAAAGTTTGTCATCGATATCAATACTGCGGTGTTAAACTCGCATGCCCCGAGTGCCTCTTCTCCAAACCCTTGGCTCGGTATCTCATTCGGCCAATACATTGGCATTTGGGCTCACAGCTTAAGCGGGTCCTCAGCGACATATGACGCAAACGGGTTTCTTACCTCAAAAGGAAACGGGGCCCTCGGTTTCATTGACATCGATAATACCCATTCCCAGGGATGCGATCTCGTTCCAGGAAGTAATAAACAGTTTGATGATTGTGGTGATTGTGGTGGTGACAATTCGAGTTGCAACATGGTTCCCCCAAACTGCGAATCAGCAAACATCGCAAGCAATCTCTTCGAGCTTGATTCCAGTGCCTTCCATCTAAGCCTCGCGACAAGACAGGTATTACGCCAGACCCGCCGGACGATAAGAAAAAACCCTGACATCCTCACTCGAAAAAAGGCACGCAAACTTCGAAAGCGAATCCGAGAAGGAATCCTACTTGCTCAGGAGTTATACGATGCCTCTTGGACCTCGATTTGGTCGCTTCCGAATGTGGTGTTTGAATGCGAATTTACCGACGGGTGTGAAATTGTTTCAACTCTCGAAGCTTCCACATATTACGGCGAACTCGTATCCGAACTGTATAAGCATCTACAATCCTCGGGGCGGCGCCTCAAGCGGCTTGATCCTTCGCAACTGCGTTTCGTAAGAAAGCAGCTCCGAAAAGGCAAGGCAGAAAGAGACGGAGCGTTCTTGGAATTGAATTCGCTACCGAGCGAGAATGTGCTTTGCCAGATTCCAACAGCTTTGCAATAAGCTGCGATTTACCAGAAATTCTTAAATGATTCTTTTTGGAGCAGGAGTAGGGTCAGGGTTAGGATCTTCAGCAGCCTAAAGTGGTCTGTTTTTCGTGCAATTTTCATGTATGCGAACCCTGCAAAGGCTGACTTGGTAACATCTGAGGGGGCAGGTCAGCCTTGTGCCACATATTCGGTCTTTCGATTGGGTGAGGGGTAGAAATTTCATGAACCGACCTGTGGCAATCCGATTAGGTGAAGATCTCTGTTTAACCGTTGGGTTCCTTGCCGAAAATGTTAATGGCGAGCCCTATGTGCTTTACGGAGATCGTCAATTGCTCAACGAGTATTCAGAACATACGCTCTTCACCATCGCCAGCCAGAATGCCCGCAGGCACTTCGGCGAGTTGTCAAAACGGATTCCCGATGATTTGCGAACTCCATTCCTCCTTGACTTTGCTGATCGGGAAAATACGGCTCGGTTGCTAACTCTGCTCTCGCACCGCAAACTCAAGGGTCGAGACGACCTGGTCGTTGGCGTTCCATCGCGAGATCGAGTGGTAATTGCTTCACAACAAGCAGATCTCTCAGCCTTGTCTGACGCCGTTAAGGCCGAGCACGATAAGGCAGTCTATCCGATTTCCGGCCTACTCTATTCAATCCGACAGGCTAAGATATGTGAACCTCTCAGCACACTATAAATTGGCGCTGTGCTCTTCTTTCCAGAGCACGAGAAAAAGCTCCGTTTGGAACTAACGAAGCCCCAATCGTTCCATTCACGGTGATAGTTCCTGTACATCTGATGGCAACGTGCGCTTCGGGACTTACCGTAACCCCGACCGGAACCGTTATGTTTCGATACTGCTTATTGGGTGGGAAAGTCTGAGAAGATCCGAACGTGACATCCCCATCGGACCCATCTCCCCAAACTCTAAGCGCTCCATCCGCTCCGTCTGCTCCGTCACTACCCGGATCACCGTCGACTCCGTCGCTTCCAGCAGCCCCGTCAGTACCATCGGTACCATCTTTCCCGTCAGCTCCGGTAAGACACTCCCCGGGCCTACTTTCCTTCGCACAGAGTTCAGCGGCTAGACAATCAAGCTGTTTCTCAGCAAGTCGCGGCTTCTTGATCGAGGCAGGGAGCGGTTCTTCATATGGCGCTGAAAGTTCGACGAATTTCCATTCGCGTTCTTGCATAGCTTCCCAAAGAAGCGGATACAGCGACAGAAGTTGAGCCGATTGAAGATTCACAATGAAAAACGGAAGATCTGCGGCAAGAACTGCAGCCGAGAGACCATTACAACTGACTATGTCTTCGTAGGATGTGACGAGAAGAATACGGAAGTTGATTATGGTCCGCTCTTCACCGCAGATGCAAATGGAATCGCTGGAGCCTACCTCAAATTCAAATGCGTCCCAGACGATGAACGGTGGCAATCACCTCAGACGGGTCAGTCTGAGAGGGAGAAATCCTTGAGGAAGGCATTCGGCACATTGCCTGGGAAGTCGGGTCGGTTAAGGGCATCAGCAACCCGCGCTGCCACAATTTTTCTGAGCATACCACAGTAACCTCCTGAAACCACTACCCGGTTGTCTGATGACGCGATGTGTTATGCCCGCCTGCCACTGAACTTGAGACAACAATCCCCCTGTATTTTTCGATTTCACCTATGTGGAACGAAGAACTACATGGGAAAGCTCAAAGAAGCGGCTCGTTACTCGTACTCGTCGCCGCCCGGAAGAGACGGTATTGTACCGCCTTGTCTATGGGTACCGAGATGAGCTCTCGTTCAGTTGGGAAGAGCGATTTCAGCCAGAGTACGGAGCGCTTCGCGATGAAGTGCTTGCAGCATTTGATGCTTATCTGAACTGCGGCATCCTCCTTCACGGCTGTGCTCGCGCAGAGTGCGAAAAGTGCGACCACTCAGAGC
>JAGRAT010000529.1 GCA_020434495.1 Bdellovibrionales bacterium
TCATGAACCAACTTCTCCAGTTCTCTTTTGGTGGCCTGCCTAAGCCGACCTAGCCCGATCTTAGAAACCATAGCAGAGATAGGGTCAGAGCTCTTCCCTGCCACCTCTCGCGCAAGCCCTAACTTCTCAGGATACGGAACATCAGCCCAAGTTCTCTTCTCACCGTTTAAAGACATTCCTCTAAACTCGAAAACTGATACCGGCTCATAATTCTCAGGCCAATACACCACATCGCCGTTTGGTGATTCTGTTTTTCGGATTCGATCCTCAATCGCACTTCTTACTTGTGACCGAATTTGTGCTCCCGTGCGGGCAAAACCATGAGCTCTCGCAATCTTTGTACAAAGATATATGAAAGTAATTGGCCCGAACTTATCAACTAAAAATGTGGCGAACTTTCCTAATGTTTCCAAATAGGAGTCTTCGTAGAACTGATTAGCTGACAGCTCAAATCCATGAGTGTCAGGGATATGAGAAGTAGAGCTACTCTTCGATGCTCCATTTTCTGAACTTTTGGATTCGGATGGAGAGGAATCTTCAACGACCCCTTCCGAGAAGTTATCTTCACTTTCTTCTGATTCCGTGTCTGATTCTGAGGAGTCTGCCCCTTGTTGTGCGCGATCAATTTCTAAAAGCTCTTCTAAGCGCTCATGAACATGCTCTAAAGCTCTAGCTGGATCTATCCAGTAATCTGTGGACCAAAGCCGCACTAATCTCCAATTCAAGTTCTCAAGGATATTATGTCGTATCCTGTCTCTATCTCTCGCGGACGGAGAGCTATGATAAGTAGCTCCATCGCACTCAACGCCGGCGAGATATCTTCCAGGAAAATCCGGATGAACAATCCCGAGATCAATCCTGAACTTAGACACGCCGATCTGAGTGTGCACTGTCCATCCCTTCCTTCTCAGTCCAGTAGCTACAGCTTCTTCGAAATCAGAATCGAATGCGTCCAACCCACCAACAAACTGTACAGCCTCTCCTAAAGCAGCTGGCCCCCGTTGCGCGAACTCCATGTAGTGCTTTAGATCTCGAACAGCCTGAGCTGAGGTACGTGTGAGATCGATCATTGATGGATCGAAGCTCGCAAAAATAATTACCTCGGTAGTTGCTCGCGTGATGGCCACATTAAGTCTTCTTTCCCCTCCCTGACGATTCAGCGGGCCAAAGTTCATAGACATAGTGTTTGCTCCAGGCTCACTTGGGCCATAAGCAACACTCAATAGAATAATGTCTCTCTGATCTCCCTGAACTGTTTCTAGGTTCTTAACGAAAACCGGCTCTTCGTAGTCATCACTGAAGTACTGCTCAAGTTCTGGATTATCCCTTCTCGCCTGGTCCAACAGGTCATCAATGGTCTTTTGTTGTTCTGAGTTGAGCGTAACGATGCCGATACTTTGCTTGCTCAAGACCGGATCGTTCAACCGTCGAATAACTTCCTTTACGACAGCCTTTGCTTCATCAGGGTTATTTCGCCCTTTCCCTCGTGCATAGAGCGCATCAACCAATCTGAAATGAACGGCTGTATCCTTAGTTTCACAAGACGGATAGGTGACCAGTTCTCCTCGGTAATAGCGATGATTGGAAAAGCAAATCAAGCTTTCGTGCTTGCTTCTGTAGTGCCCCGTCAACCTGTGGAGCTTTATGCTCGCTGCCAGTGCTTCATCAAGGATGCTTTCGAGATCTTCTACGCCAAAAATATCTTCATCCTCCCCGGAAGCTGATCTGTCAAAAAAGCTTGTAGGTGGCATCTGTTTAGGATCCCCAACTATTACCGCATTCTTTCCTCTAGCAATCGCACCGATAGCATCCCAAACCGTAATCTGTGATGCTTCGTCAAAGACAACAAGGTCAAAGAGCTGGTTATCAGCTGAGAGAAACTGAGAAATACTCAGTGGGCTCATTAACAAACAAGGGGTAAGTGTAGTTAGCGCTGACTCCATCTCTTCTACGAGCTTTCGAACAGGCATGTGCCTTTTTCTTTTCTGAAGCTCCCTCCCTAAAACACCATAGCCAGGGTGCCTATTGTCGTCGTCCTCATCTGGTATCTCTCCACTGACTTTTGCTCGGATGTACTCAACAGCTAAATCCGAAAGCGTTCCATCCATTTCTCTAAACGCTTTGATCTTCTCTTCGTGAGCTAACGAAGAGAACGTTCTCAAGGCATCACGCGAATCTATTATTC
>JAGRAT010000530.1 GCA_020434495.1 Bdellovibrionales bacterium
GTAAATATTCGAGAAGCCATTGTTGAGCTTAATCAGGTATTCTTCCTTGAGTCGCATTTTTCAGGTGGAGCGCTAAGCGGCCCATATGTGAACGCTTCAAGTTATCCCCAAAAAACTGGTCTTGTCATGAACGCAAATTATGTAGCTGCGGCAGGATGCACCTTTCGTAACTATCTGAACGGTGTGGTCATGAATGGAATCAATTTTCTCATCTCGAATGATCTGAGCTATATCTCCGAGGATGCCATTCGGTTCTCTTCAGCAGTTGATCCGGTCATTCCGCCGCAGTTCATCGTGGTTGAGAATACGATCACAAAAGTGGGTGCTAACCATAATGGTGGAGCCGGTCATCCGGACTATATCCAAGGTTTCGCTCGTACCTATGATTCACCAAGCGTGTATATCGTCGGAAATATAATGACGAACACAAACCCTGATGGCTCGTTGGATCAACTTTGGACGCAAGGTTTGCACTTTAACGAATTCAATCCTGGGCCACGTGGAGAGATAGTGATAAGCAGAAACATCATTGATACGAGACACAACGAGCTCGGCGGCCTAATCACCGGAACAGCACTTGCCTTTTATGATTCAGCTCGGAAGGTGAGAATTGAACAAAATACCCTCCTCGGAGCCAGTGTGAGAGTAGAACTCAATTCCTCTGAGGAAATAGGAGAACTGATATATCGCGACAATATCTCTTCGGCTTCTGTTTCCAAAATTGGAAGCATCCTCTCGGATGTAACCAACAACTTTATCGGGAGTGGATGGGTTTCTCCTTCGAATTATGTAAGCCCTGGCCTGGGAGAATCTCCAACCTATCGGCATTGCGCACTAGAATTCCGGCCCGGAACTTTTATACCCTACCGAAATCAAACCTGCTCCGTTCTCGGAATCTCCTCCATCGGAAGATCCTACGTCGGCGCAGTTCCACCAAGTTAATCGAACCCATGTAAGCCGCTCCGAATTCACAACTGTGCTAATATGCAGTTCGAGAATTCATCGCCGAGAGGATAAGTTGGCAAGTCCATCATTGTTCGAATCGAGTTACTTCTAAAAATTGCTAATCTGAGAATAGAGAATGACGGGGGGGGGTTAATGGAATTTTTGAAGATCTTCCTTGCTTTGCAAGGCGCACTAATTTTGCTCATGAGCTTTATTGGTGGAGTGTGTTTCGCTAAAGCCATCACATCAGGCAAAGGAGAAGTAGCTTGGCGCGTCGTCCATTCTGAAAGAAGTATTGCAGGAATCATGCCTCTCGCGCTTGTTCCGATACTGCCCCTTTTAGCACTTCCTTTTTGGCGGCTTCACTGTTTTACATGGTCATTTTCGCTTGGCACTTGGATACTGATAATAGGCATAATTGCCGCTGCAATAACCGGAAGTCGAGGCTTAGGTAATAGTAATTTGCTTTTGGGATATAATTGTTAAACGCCTATATGAGCTCGGTACCGCCTTTTCTTTGTCGGTGTCACATTCCTCATCGTTGGTCTCGTGCTTGCACTATAGGTTCGGTATAATAATCAAGAGAATCTAGAGTTCGGTTTTCGATTTTCGCAAGATTCCCTACAACGTTTTAAAACCCTTCGGACAGAACGGATTTGAGGCATGCTTGAAAGAGAGCTAATTGCACCAATACTGTTACAAGAGATTGAGCGAAAAAGAGAAGAGATTGATCAAGGCCTCTACGAACCTCGGGATAGCGAGAGTCTCGTCCCTACTCCTGATTTCGAGATTCGAAACTTCCTTGATGCACTGAGGGAAAGCCTCCGTCCCGAGAAACTCGTAGCTCTCATTCAGCGAGGCCGCCCTACCCGATCAAGTTGATTTCATTCTTGAGATTGAACCAACGATTCGAACCTATGAAACTCAAGGATCAGTAGCAGTAGGCGTTTGGGCTGATTCAGAGTTTGGATTCGCATTGAGAGATGTCCCTACGGTTCGAACCACATCTACTTCCTCACTGCTCGCAATGGACTTCGTGATTGATCAAGCTCAGGTTAATGGGCTCCGCTCGCGCGGGCTAGATGCCCTCCTCATCATCACCAGTATGCTTCCTGGTGACCAGTTAGGGCAGCTCTATCAGGCAATTCTCGAAAAAGGCATGCCTCCTTTTATTGAATTGGAAAATGCACGAGATTTGTCCCGTGCCCTGGAGTTAAAATCTGCGTTGATAGGAA
>JAGRAT010000531.1 GCA_020434495.1 Bdellovibrionales bacterium
GATTGTTGGTTCGGTCGGCACTGTCTTCAAAACCACCGACTTTGGTATTTCTTATTCATATATTGATTCCGGAACCAGCAATAGTTTGAACGACATCTACGTCAATGAGTCAGGCAACGGATTTCTCGTTGGGAATGAGTATGCTGGAAAAATTCGAGATGAGGAGATTGATCCTCTAGTTGATACGGTGCTTCTGCTTGGAGTTGAGTACAAGCGGCTCGTTCTCGCACTAACTGGCGGTTCACTTTTCTTTGCCGGTACCGGCGGAGCGCTCTACGAAACGCCAGATTTTGGCGAAAATTTCATTCGAATCCCGGTAATAGTCGGAAGCACCTCGTCCTCTGGTGACTTCGGAGATGATTTTGGTGATAGCGAATCCAGTGACGCTGGGTCCACCGGCACTATTTCTGGCGACTCAGGGTCTCAAAACAACGATTTTAACGATGATTTTGGTGACTCTGGTTCTGGTACGAGCGACGTTGGAGCTGGCACCGGTGGGAAAATCGCTGAATTTTCCCTAAGCAATGCGGACTTTTCCTTCTCACATAATGTGGGTCAAACATCATGTCCACAAAAAGTCGGAGAGTTTGTAATTACGAATTCCGGAACCGACTCGCTCGCCATGTCGATCGCTGTATTGAACAATGCTCCACTTGCTGCAGATCCAAGTGGAGGATTTGAGTTGAAATCCGGCGAATCGAGGACTATCAGCTTGTTCTTCACCTGTGCGCAAGCTTCTTCATTTGCTGGAACCTTAGATATATCTGGGATAACGACGGATGGAGTTCTGGTATCCAAAACGGTCCAAGTATCAGGGAATGTCAACTAATGAGTGGTCGTCTTTGCTGAACGTTGACGCTTGGGAGTTTACCCAAGCGATCCGCTGAAGCGGAAGAAGAAGATTCGCTTCCCTATCCAGTTGGCGGTAGATTGAACGCTTCAGGACTCTCTGAACCTGCGGCGTCATTACGTGAAGATTCTTCGTCATCTTTGGGTTGAGCCTCTCTCTGTTTCTTAGCGTAGTGACCAAACTCCAAGCTTCGCGCTTTGTAAGTTGATCTAGCTCTTTCTGAAAATAGAAAAGTGCGGCGTTAGGGAATCCCTCCGTTCCATCTGATGTTCCAAGAGGCGCAGCAATCACATACATCTGTAGAATTTCATCTTTTGTAAAATATCTTTGAAGAAAAAGACTGAGAATCATTTCCCTCACTTTCGCAATCCATCGCCATTGCAATTGTGGATAGCGAAAGCACAGCGCGGCTACTTGCATATCTATAGTTGAAGCACCTCTTACGATTCTTCTTGCGTTGAGATTTTCTTTAATACTGGAGTAAACCTCATCCAAGTTTACTCCACCGTGAGAGAAAAATTCTGTATCCTCTTGTGCCAGAATAGCCGTGAGAATTCGAGCCGGAATGCTTTTTTCGGGAAGGGGAATTTGGCAACGAAGCAATGGGGGGCTTGAGGCAGCAATCCACCCTTGAAAAAGTTCTAGTACAACAACGATGATAAGAACGATGAAGACTCCGAGTAAAAATCTTCCGAGCACCCTGAGCCTTCGATCTCTTGATATCGCTTGTATTGCGGCCATCTTCTTAATCACATTTGCGGTGTACTTGCCTGGTCTCCACAATCCATTTCTCGGTGTGGAAATACCTGGACTGCAACATAGCTCAGTTTTCCGAGAACTGGATACATTTGCCAAACAGTTTGGAAGTTTTCGGGCACTTCTCTTCAAACCGTTGACGATGTTGACCTTCACTTTACAGTTTGAACTGTTCGGGGCCGATCCATTTTCGTTTCACCTCTTTAATGTCTTGCTTCACCTCGTCAATACTGGACTGATCTATTTAATCGCATCATCATTTGGAGCAAGCAGGTGGATAGCTGCGGGAGTATTCGCGCTGCATCCGCTTCAAACAAGTGTTGGAGGACTCATTTATGGGCGTCCTTATGAATTAGGTACTTTCTTCTTTTTACTCTCCCTCTTTATTGCTCGAAGAATTTTTATGGGAAGGGAGTTCACTTTAAAGCATGGAATCCTGGTATCGGGGCTCTGGTGCTTGATGTTCCTTTCGAAGCAGGTCTTCGTAGTCTTTCCAGCAGTAGTGTTATGGTTTTGGCTATGTAGGCCTGGAGTATCGCCTTGGCATCTGTTGGGTCAACTATTCAG
>JAGRAT010000532.1 GCA_020434495.1 Bdellovibrionales bacterium
GGAAGCGGAGAGTATCCGTTGTGTTGCTTTGGGGCCGTCGGCTGATCCTTCGTTGTACGAAGTCGGAGAGGAATTCGAAGAGTATTTCGGTGAAAGTGGAGCGGTAGCTATTGTTAATGGCAAGCGCACCTTTGATCTTCATCGAGAAGCAAAATTCCAACTCGAGAAAGCGCAATACCAGGGTCCAATAGATGAGGTCTCCTGCTGCACGATGAGTGATAGCTCGTACTATTCCCATCGATGTAATCCAGAAGGGCGAAGACGAAATTATACCGTGGCCATCTTCCTCTGATGAGCAGAGTGATATGCCGAAGGCAACTGAAGTTGCCGGGTGGTCCCCCGGAGGGAGGACACATAGCAATCCACTGTCGGCTTGCTCTTTTCTTTCAGGCGACTGCTCTTTGTTTTCCCGCTGGGGGCTATAGCCCTCCTCGAAAACCACACCACTTCGTGGCATTGTTTTCGAGGATTGCTATAGAATAGTCATTCTTTTGTATGTGCTTTGGAATACACGGTTTTTGCGTGAGCTCTTGTTTTATAATCAAAACCCGATCCTCCAATTTTTCGGACGTAGTATACTTGTAGGTCGATGCACACTTGAAGAGCAGAGGCAAAAATCAGTATGCGGATCCCGTTCGAATTGCCAATATGCCCAGGAATTCTCCCGAATTTTCATCCGATCAGTTTTTCATTCCTTACAAAAAACCGTCATTTACCGTTGGAGGAAGACCTATGAATACATCCGACAAGATCGAGTTGTTACGTTTAGCGAAGAGCAACACTCGACTTCAAAGATTGATTAAGAAACATGAGGGATACAAAGAACAACTCCGATTGATTCGGAAACAAAAGGTGTTCACAGCAAAAGAAGAGCAGACCGTTCGAGAATTGAAACTCCAAAAGTTAAGAAACAAAGACGAAATGATTCGTATTGTCCGATCGATGAAGTCGGTTGAAGGTTCGGTCGAGTCGAGTTTTTCGGCGATCCCGGCATAGCGAAAAGTCCTCGGATCGGAGTCCTCGCGCGGGGGAGCCTCTACAGATATTTCGGTTAAGAATACGCTGATCCCCTGGGAGCTGGTGACATCTTGTCACCAGCAGTTCCCAGACGGTAGCGAAGTGGGGTGTTATGCTGCACGCCGTCTCGTAGAGATTCGGTGATTCGCATTCATAATTGCGTACCGAGTCTTATCGGGGTCAAAGCCAAAGTGTTTGCAAATAGCCCGAAATGAGAAAATATATTCTTCTTCTTCCGAAGACATGTATTCAATGGCTTCCTCTTTGAGTTCGCCCTTAGAATTGAAGTCCTCAACTGCCCGAAGAATGATAGCTCTCATTAACTCGTGTACAGGATCGTACCCCTTTCCCCACATGAAGGAGAGGTCCATTTGAGGTAGTTTTTCGCCACTCATATTCTATGATCTCCAGTGCTTCATCCATGAATCACCTCTGCGAAAAACCTCAAAAAAATGCCGTATAAACTGCCTCCACAATCTTCGAAGCATGAAGACGAGGGGCTTGCCAGGTAGCCTCGGCGAGCTGCCAGGTAACGGTGTTATGAGGATGGGGTTACGAATTGTGCGTAGTGAGTTTTAATTATTTGAAATTAATGGAGATTTTTGAGTTTTTCCCTCAAGATTGCCCGTTGAATCGTACTGGCAACACCCTCACCAAGTGAGTATGGTGGGGGTGAAATTCTAAGGAGAGATTCATATGAGGTTATTGAAGTCTGCTTTGACTGTACTCGGGGCATTCCTGATTCCGGGAAAGGTGTTGCTTGCTCCAGCTCCGTTGTCGGCAGAAACCCCGCCGCAGGCTGAAGTTCGTGCGGAGATGGGTGATGTTTATGACTCGTTTCGTCGTCTTTGGGAGCTCTCTATTCACGAAGATGATTTCTTATCGGGGAAGAATGATAAAGAGATCTCTGGTCTTTTGAAAAAGCTCGATACCTCCTTTCATAGTGAAGATCTTAAAGAATCAAAATTTGCAAAAGAACCAACCTATCGCTTTCTTCTGCAATCAATTGGTCGAATGATCGAGGATGCCCGTTACCGATTCGATGAGGGCAAGAGAGGCTACGGACTCTGGAAGGTGAAGAATTTTAGCAACTACTGCATCACTTGCCATCTTCGTCTGGAGGGCGCAGCCTTTGATTTCGTT
>JAGRAT010000533.1 GCA_020434495.1 Bdellovibrionales bacterium
CTTTTACCTTTTGAGCAAGCTCGATAAACTCCTCATTCTCGACTCGAGAGCAAGATGGGCAGGAGATAATATTCAAGCCCTGATGCTCAAATTTCGGGACAGATCGAAATCGTCCCTGCGCAATATCATCTAAGATTGCCCTTCCGATTTCGACCTCTCGAAATTTCTCCTCAAAGGGCAAGGTAAGCGAGACACGTAAGGTATCTCCAATTCCAAAGGGAATAAGATTTTCGAAAGCTACCCGAGATTTGATCTCTCCAAGCGGAAGCATTCCAGCTTCAGTTACTCCGAGATGTATAGGAACCTCTGGATGTCGTTCATGAAAAGCTCGGTTAATTGCAATAACAGCATTTGGATCCGAGCTCTTGAGGGAAACAACAAAACGGTTAAATGATAGTCGGTCCATATACTCTAAATGCTCGTCTGCAGAACGAAGTGCAACTTCGCTCGAATCTTCAACAGACTCTTTCAGTGACGGATCGAGCGATCCAAAATTAATACCAATTCTTAATGCACAGTCGTGTTGTCCGGCCTGGTCAACAAGAAACTTCACTTTGTCGAATACCGGAACTTCCTTTTGGTGGTGGTGAAGATGTCCAGGGTTATAGCGCAACTTCTGAACAAACGGCGCCACCCTCTCAGCCAAGCGATAACTCTCCTGAAGATCAACGACCAAGTTCGCTTCGGTTTCCTTCCGAAGCTCCTTCAGCGCCTCAACATCCTTACGACTATCTATGGCGACCCGTATAAGATCAGCACCATGGGTCTCAAGAAGTCGAATTTGCCTCGCAGTAGCTTCAATATCTTGGGTCTTGGTGGCTGCCATGGACTGTACAGCGATCGGATTCCCCCCTCCAATCGCTGTAGAGCCAATCCGTACCTTTCTCGTAGTTCGTTCTTCCATCTGATTATTCTGCCATTTGGGGGGTACTACTTCCATTGTTCGGAATAAAAATTACTCCTCTGGAATGTACCCTTTGTCAAAATCTTCGTATTCGGAATATGCTTCCGAGATGAGATTATCTACCGTGGCCCCCTTCCGAATCATTCTTTATTGTGCCTTCTTCGTTGCCTCATCCCTGCTAGCTATTGGATACCTGGGATTCTCAGGCTCCCTCGTTCATGCGGACACCAATGTGAGCTTTTATCCTACCTGGAAGATTTTGAAACCGACCGAGCGCAAGCTGTTCGTTTCAGGCTATTTGCAGGGATGGCGGGACTCCCGCAGGGTGATTGAAATCGTGAAGATGCACATTGAGGAAAACCCAGATAAAGCCGTTGCCAGCCTAGAGAAGATTAGAAAACTGTATGGCACGGCAGATCTCCCTGTAGATGGCCTCATCGAACAGCTGACCAAGTTTTATTCGGACCCTGAGAACCAGGACGCCCCCCTCTCGGTAGCGGTAAGTGCGAGTCGTTGAGCGGTCTAGTATCTCTCCCCAAATTTGTATAGTCTGGAGCTTATGGTCGAAGTAGAAGATATTAACGAAATTTTCTCCCGCATCACTGAGAGATATCAGGACCCCGTTCCAATTGGAGGGCGTTGCGAAAGCTTCACGTATTATCGCACTGAAGATCTCTCAGAGGATGACCTCAACAAGTGCGCTCTCTATGTTGCGCAGAGATTGGAAAGTGTTATCTCCCCGAATCATCCCGATCTTTTTTTAAAACTTCCCGGGGGCTACAGTTTTTTTGCTGAGCGCCTCTCCGCTGTGTACTCAGAGCAGATTCCAGGACACCGAGAGATTCCCCTCGAACAGTACCTTGAGAGCAAGCTCGGAAATGGTTTTGGATCGAAGTACAAAGGGAAGAACGCAGTTCTCGTTACCGACGTAATCACCACGGCCCGCTCGAGCTTGGAGGCCCATACCAAAGCGACTCTCCGAGGCATACCGGTCCTTTGCTGGGCGACACTCATCGATAGAACCTTTGGCCCTGGTCCGGTACCTGTCGTGTCTGCTTTTACCGGAGATTCTGTGAGGTTGCTCACTAGAGGATAGAAACTATCAGCTCTGGGAGATATCTCAGCTCTAAGAAAGAACCTTTCGGGAGATATCCTTTCGGAGAAATGCTCAAAATATATTGAAATCCCACCTGGAAGCCCTATCTCGAAACCTCGAAGCTATTTATTTATCTCAGCGCTATTTTCCGGAACTAA